>JBAPQQ010000122.1:0-3036 GCA_049280695.1 Mycobacterium sp. | reverse complement strand
TGCTGGGGCCGCGCGGGGGCGCGTTCGTGGTTGCCCAGACGCGCCTCGGCGGCGGCCGGATCCACCACGCCATGCGCACGGTCGGGTTGGTGGGTCGTATCTTCGACATGCTCTGCGAACGCGCGGTGTCGCGCTACACGCAGGGAGAGGTGCTGGCCGAGAAGCAACTCGTCCAGGAGATGATCGCCGACTCGTGGATGGAGATCGAGGCGTTCCGGCTGCTCACCATGCAGACCGCGTGGAAGATCGACCAGCACAACGACTACAAGGCGGTGCGCGCCGACATCTCCGCGGTCAAGGCGATGATGCAGAAGGTGCTGCACGACGTCTCGGCACGCGCGTTGCAGCTGCACGGGTCATTGGGGGTGACGCATGAGATGCCGTTCGTGCAGTACCTCGTCGAGTCATTCGTGCTTGGCCTGGCCGACGGGCCCACCGAGGTGCACAAGGTGACGCTGGCGCGGCTGCTGCTCAAGGACCGCACGCCGTCACCCGACGTCTTCCCGTCCGAGCACCTGCTGCGGCTGCGCGGCGCGGCCGAAGAGAAGTTCGCCGACAAGCTGGCCGGCATCGACCGCCGAGAACACACTTGTTGAACGAAATCTTGAGTATTTCCGTCAACAAGTGTGTTCTCGGTGCGTCGAAACCTAACGCAGCCAGGCGATTTCGCGTAGGAACGGCTGAGTGTGCGCGATCCGCCCGGTCAGCGTCTTCGGATCGCCGGTGCACAGCACGAAGGCGGTCTGCGTGATGAGCTCGATGTCCTCGGTGTCCGTCTTGGCCAGGTCCAGCGCGCCGGCACCCTCCGTGGCCACCGGGTTCGACGGCGCAGCGGCGTTGACCGCGATGCCGTCGTCGTACAGTTCGGCCGCAAGGCTTTTGGTCAGCCGGTTCAGTGCGGCCTTCACCGTGCCGTAGATTCCGAACCCGGCTGACCGGTCGAATTCCGAAAAGGGCGGCCCCTCTGGCAGATCCCCGCCGACCGAGGTGACGTTGAGGATCCACCCGCGGCCGCGTTCACGCATTCCAGGGATGGCCAGCTGCGACAGATGCAGCGGGGCCAGCACGTGCATCTCGATCATCAGCCGCACCCGCCGCTCCGGGAACTCGTCGAGCGGACGCAGGAACGTCACCGCGGCGTTGTTCACCAAGATGTCCGGCGCACCAACCCTTTCCACCACTTCGGCGAACAGCTGTTCCCTGTCCTCCGGTTTGGAGAGATCGGCCTGCACCGCGATCGCGCTGCCACCGTCGGCGGTGATCTCGTCGAGCGTCTGCCGCAACGAACCTCGGTACTTCGGATCGGGGTCCATGGTGCGCGCGGTGAGCGCGACGGTGGCACCTTCCCGGGCCAGCCGCCGCGCGATGGCCTTGCCCAGTCCCCTGCTGCTGCCCGTGACGACGGCGACCTTGCCGGCGCAGTTCCCAGTACTCATAACCGGAGGATCACGTTACCGTCAGGGGCGTGAAACTGTCTGGTGTTGGGATATGGAGTTCGCAACTGCGCTACGGCGACCAAGCCGAGGCGGCCGAAGCAGCGTCCGAACTCGAGGAGCTCGGGTACACGGCGCTATGGATTCCGGACGTCGGCGGCCCGGTGTTCGACTCGGTGGCGCACCTGCTGAGCTGCACCACCCGAACCGTCATCGCCACCGGCATTCTCAACCTCTGGATGCACGAACCGGCGGACGTCGCGCGCTCCTATGCATCACTGACGGGCGAGCACGGCGACCGGTTCCTGCTGGGCATCGGCGTCAGCCATGCGCCGCTCATCGACTCCAAGCAGCCCGGCCGCTACCGCAAGCCGCTGGCCGCCACGCGGTCGTTCCTCGACGGACTGGACAACGCCGAAACACCCGTGCCCACCGACCGGCGGGTGCTCGCCGCGCTGGGCCCGAAGATGCTCGAGCTCGCGAAGACGCGTTCGGCCGGCGCCCATCCCTACCTGGTGACGCCCAAGCACACCGCGAGGGCCCGCGAGGCGTTGGGGACCGGCCCGTTGCTGCTGCCGGAGCAGACGGTCATCCTGTGCGAGAGCCGTGACGAGGCCCGGCCGATCGGCGCCGCGTGGCTGCAGTCCTATCTCGCCCTGCCCAGCTACGCGAACAATCTTCTGCGCCTCGGCTTCTCGGGTGAAGATCTGGCCGAGGTGAGCGATCGGCTGTTCGACGCGATCATCGCGTGGGGCGACGAAGAAGCGATCCTGCGCAGTGTGGCAGAGCACCAGGAAGCCGGCGCCGATCACGTCTGCATCCAGGCGCTCGACGCCGACCCGAGAGCCTTTCCCCGCCAGCAGTGGCGCCGCCTCGCCACCGCACTTGCCTAGCGTCAAGCGCCGCCGTAGCTGGCGACCAATTCCTCGATGTCGTGGGCGGCGTCACGCAATTGACCGCCAAGATGCGCAATGGCAGGGCCGGACAGAGGACCGAACGGGATTGCGTTGACCGCCATCGACACGAGGCCCTCGGCATCGCAGACCGGGACCATGACCGTCGCGATATCGTGATCGCCGGCCCCCGCCAGTTCCGTGTCGAGGAAGTCGACGACGGTGAAATCGGCGATCGTGGCGGCGAGCCGGGTGGTGACGACGTCGACATCCGGATCGCCGCTGAGTGCCTGCAAAGCGGTGTGTACGCGAAGCCATTCCGGGCTGAGCCGTTCGACGGCGAAGCCGCGGCCGCGAACGTCGGCGAGCACCTTGCTCATGCGCGTTCGAAATTGCGAACTCGGGGAGTCGAGGCCGTCGATCCATGACCGTTGCGCCGACTTGCCCGCCCACGCGACGAATTCCCGGCCGAAGGGTGCGACCAGCGGCACCGTGAACCCGGGGGTGATGGGCGCGCCGGTCAAGCTGTCGCCCACGACGTCGACCACCACCAACGCCGTACCCTCGCGCTGCACGAGAAGCACCTGCATGCCGATTGCGTCGGCCAGCTCGACCAGCCGAGTGCGGAACAACCGTGCCGTGGTGCCCGCCCGCCGGGCCATCGCGGCGATCGCGGGACCCCACGCGTAGCCGCCCGCCTCCGAGTCGCG
>JBAPQQ010000121.1:0-3115 GCA_049280695.1 Mycobacterium sp. | reverse complement strand
CCCACAGGCCGACCAGCACCGCCCCGAGCGCGATGGCCAGCGCCAGCGCCAGCGCAGAGGAATGCATGGCGTCCAGGAACGAGGCCCGCGCGACGTCGGCTAGCCGATGCCCTTGCGGCCCAAGCTGTTCGGACACTTTGATCGCCTGAGCCAATGATTCAGACGCGGGCCCGCGCACGGGCTCCGGAAAGACCGCCAGCCTCGGCGACACCACGTCGGCGTAGTGCGCGGCGAGGATCGACCCGGCGACCGCGATGCCCAGCGCGGCACCGACCTCACGAGTGGTGTCGTTGACCGCCGACGCGACACCCTGCTTCGCGTCCGGGGTTGAGTTCATGATCGCCGAGGTCGCCGACGCCGTGCACAGGCCGATGCCAACGGACATCACGGCGATCGGCCACGCGAAATCGAGGTACGTGGCGCCCATCTCGAGCGTCCGCATGAAGAAGATCCCGATGGCGACCAGTAGCAGGCCCGTGAACAGCACCAGCCGCAACCCGAGCCTGGGCAGGTACCAGAACGACAGCATTGCCAGCGCGAACATCGGAACGAACAGCGGCGTGAGCGCGATTGCGGTTGCAAGTGCCGAATAACCCATCACCTCTTGGCAGTACTGCATGACCAAGAAGAAGAAGCCGAAGTTCGCGAAGAAGAAGATCGTGACAGCCATTGCGCCGGTGGCGAACTCAGGATTGTTGAAGAGCCGCACGTCCAGTAGTGGGCTGGGCCGGCGCAGCTCGAGGTAACCGAATACGGCAGCCAGCGCCACTCCGGCGCATAGGCATGTGAGCACCAGCGGATCGGTCCACCCCCGTCCGGGGGCTTCGATCACACCGAACACGAAGACGGCGACGCTGAGCCCGATCAGAGCCGCGCCCGGCCAGTCGACAGGTGGCGCATCGTTTTCTCGCGACTCGGCGATCGTCAGCGTCAACGCGAACAACAGGACACCCGACGCCGCGAGCACCCAGAAAATCGACTTCCATTCCCAGACGTGGAGCAGCGCGCCGGGAACGAGCAACCCCACCACCGCGGCGAATCCGGCGACACCGGCCCAGGTGCCAACGGCCTTGGTGCGCTGGTCTTTCGGATAGACGACAGTCAGCAACGACAGCGTCGCGGGCATCACGAACGCAGCGCCCATACCGGCCACGGCCCGGCACACGATCAGCCCGACGGGGTCGTCGAACCAGATCGGCGCCAGTGAGGCCAGCGTGAAGATGACAAGCCCGATGAGCAGCGCGCTGCGCCGGCCGTAGCGATCGCCGATGGCGCCGGCCGGCAGCAACAAGCAGGCGAGTGCGAGCGTGTACCCGTCCACCACCCACGTCAGCTGCGTCTGAGTGGCCGACGTTGCCACGGCGATGTCGCCCAACGCGGAGTTCAGCGCGATCATCGATGCGATCACCAGCGCCACCCCTGCACACGCGACGACGAGGGTCCAGGTGCGACGCCGGCCTGACGCGTCGGTCAGGTCGTCCTGGTCGGGCTTGGCGAGGGTGTCAACCATGGTCGTCAGACCGGGCATGGGGAGGTCCTTCCGGTGGGGCGCGCACCATCACTACGAGACTATTCGTCTAGTACATAGACCGATAGTCTCGGACGTAAACGTGCGGCCCGATTCCGGTAGCGCCTCAGCGCATGGAGTAGCGGATCGGCAGGTGCTTGAGGCCGCCGACGAAGACGGTGGCAGTGAGCTCGGGATTGCCGGCCAGTTCGATGGAATCCAACCGCGGAATCAGCTCGTTGAAGAGGCTGTTCATCTCCATCCGCGCCAGCGCCGCCCCGAGGCAGAAGTGCACGCCGTAGCCGAAGGCCAAGTGCTTGTTGGGATCGCGACCGACGTCGAAGCGGAACGGCTCGTCGAAGACGTCCTCGTCCCGGTTGGCCGAGACGTACGCCAGGTACACCGATTCACCCGCGCGGATGGGCACGCCGCGCACCGTGGTGTCTTCTGTTGCGGTGCGCATGAACTCCTTGACCGGGGTGGTCCAGCGGATCATCTCCTCGACGGCCAGCGGCATCAGCTCGGGCTCGTCGCGCAGCCGCCCCAGCTGATCCGGGTTCTCGATCAGCGCGCGCAACCCGCCCGTGATCGCATTCCTGGTGGTGTCGTGACCGGCGCTGGCAACGATGACGTAGTAGGAGACCGTATCCAAATCGGATAACGGCTCACCGTTGATCCGGGCATTCGCAATCGCGGAACCCAAGTCGTCCGTTGGGTTATCACGTCGCGAAGCCGTCAGTGCGTTGAAGTAGTTGAAGAAGTCGAGAAGCACCTGCAGCTGCTCCTCCACCGTCACGCCGCGCCGCAGTTCGGGGTCGTCGCCGCCGAACAGCTCCTGCGTGAGCCGAAGCATCCGGGGAAAATCCTCTTCCGGGATGCCGAGCAGCGACATGATCACGTATAGCGGGTAATCCATGGCGATATCGGTGACGAAGTCGCACTCCGGGCCCATACGAGCCATCTTGTCGACAAACGCCTTGGCCAGCTCGTTGACGCGAACCTTCAAGTCCCGCATGGCTTTTGGTCGAAACCAGTCCGCGCCAATGGCCCGTATGTCGCGGTGGTGCGGGTCGTCCATGTGGATCAGCGTGCGCAGACCCATGCCGGCCTCGAGCTGGGCACGTGCCTCGTCGTCGGCCGCCGCCGTCTGCAGCAACGGCCGCGGCTCGCTGATCCAGAGGTCGTTCGCGCGCTCGATGTCCATGATGTCGGTGTGCTTGGTGACGGCCCAGAACGGGCGGTACGGCGGCACGTCGACGTACGAGACGGGCGCGTGGGCGCGCAGGTGAGTCATCGCGGCGTGGAGTCGTTGCTCGTCGGCGTATGCGGTGGGATCCGCGAATACTTTCGCGGCGTCATCGATGATCGGCGTGCTCATTCACAGCTCCTCGTTGAGTGCGGTCATTTCGAGTCTGACATCGACGCCGTCGCGCCGGCACCTCGGATGCAGTTCCAATCGGTAAGCTTCGGCGGCGTGCGGTCCGGACGCCGTCGCGGTTGGGTGACGGCCTTGGTGGCCGCGGCCCTGGCGGTGGCGTCGTGCGGGCCAGGGGCCGGCGTAGCCGCGCACCGCACGCTGGTTCAGACGGCCTCGGGTGCGGTGCGGGG
>JBAPQQ010000120.1:0-10085 GCA_049280695.1 Mycobacterium sp. | reverse complement strand
GCCCCGCACGCCGCCAGCAGCTCCGCGACCGCCCGGCCCACCCCCCGGGTGCCGCCGGCCACCACTGCGGCGCGGCCCGCGAGCAGGCCTTCCTCCGTCACCGCTGCCTCCGTCGCGCGCGTTGCGGCCATATGGGTGTCGAACTATAGTCCGGACACATGTCCAGCTATCGTCAGGGTCACGCATGACCGCGTTCGTCCACCGCGCCGGGTCAGCCATGCGAGCCGACGACGCGGACACGGGCCGGCGCGCGCACTGACCGTGTCGCTCGTAGGCCTGCGGGGATGCCGTTGTCGCAACCCCCGACCAGATCGTCGCACCCCGTATGGCAGATTCCTTTTCGACGGTGCCGTGGCGTGGTGCCGAGGGGCGAGCAACCGGTGGCGGAAGGGGTGAGCATGCGGATTGCCTTGTTGTCCTACCGCAGTAAGACCCACTGCGGAGGACAGGGTGTCTACGTCCGGCATCTCAGCCACGGACTGGTGGAACTCGGCCACGAGGTGGAGGTTTTCTCCGGGCCGCCCTACCCAGAGGTTCTGGACCCGCGGGTGCGCTTCACCAAGGTTCCCAGTCTGGACCTCTACCGCGAGCCGGATCCGTTCCGAGTGCCGTGGCCCGGCGAAATCCGCACCGGGATCGACCTGCTGGAACTCCTCACCATGTGGTCGGCGGGCTTTCCGGAGCCGCGCACCTTCAGTTTGCGCGCGGCACGCTTGCTCACCGAGCGGGCCGGCGACTTCGACGTCGTGCACGACAACCAAAGCCTCGGAACCGGACTGCTGAAGATCGCCGGGGCCGGCCTGCCGGTGGTCGCCACCGTCCATCATCCGATCACCCGTGACCGCATCCTCGACCTGGCGGCAGCAAGACTGTGGCGAAAGCCGTTGGTGCACCGGTGGTATGGCTTCCTGAAGATGCAGCAGGACGTGTCCCGACGGATACCGGAGCTGCTGACGGTGTCGTCGTCGTCGGCGGCCGACATCGCCGCTGATTTTTCGGTTTCACCGGAGCAGCTGCACGTCGTCCCGTTGGGGGTGGATACGGAGCTGTTCAAGCCGTCGTCCCGGCCGCGCCGGCCGGGACGGATCATCGCGATCGCCAGCGCCGACATTCCGTTGAAGGGTGTGGCCACGCTGTTGCACGCGGTGGCACAGCTGCGCGCCGTACGTGACCTGGAGCTGCAGCTGGTCGCGAAGGTCGAACCCAACGGTCCGACTCACAAACTCATTGCCGAGCTTGGCATCTCCGACATCGTCCGCATCAAGAGCGGGCTGCCCGACGACGAGTTGGCCGCACTGTTCGCCTCGGCCGAGGTCGCCTGCATCCCGTCACTCTACGAAGGTTTCTCGCTGCCTGCGGTGGAGGCGATGGCCAGTGGCACACCCGTGGTGGCCAGCCGGGTCGGTGCGCTGCCCGAAGTGCTGGGCACCGACGGCGCCTGCGCCGAGTTGGTGACACCGGCCGACGCCGCCGAATTGACCCGTGCGCTGGGTGACCTGCTGGACTCGCCGGAGAAGCGGCGCCGCCTCGGCGAGGCCGGACGCCGGCGGGCACTGGACGTGTTCAGCTGGGAATCGGTGGCAGCCCAGACCGTCCGGGTGTACGAGCGGGCGATCGAGAGGACGTCGGGCAAAGGGAACGAGCGATGCTGACGGTGGATTTCGACAGGCTCGGCATCGGCCCGTCGACGAAAGTGATCGACGTGGGATGCGGCGCCGGTCGCCACGCGTTCGAGGCCTACCGCCGCGGTGCCGACGTCGTGGCATTCGATCAGGACGCCTCCGAACTGCACGGCGTGCAAACCATCTTCACCGCGATGGCCGAAGGCGGCCAGGCGCCCCCGTCTGCCACAGCGACCACACTGGTCGGGGACGCGCTGGCGTTGCCGTACGCAGACGCGACGTTCGACTGCGTGATCGCCTCGGAGATCCTGGAGCACATCCCGGACGACGAAACCGCGATCACCGAACTGATCCGGGTACTCAAACCCGGTGGCATGCTTGCCGTTACCGTGCCCCGCTGGTTACCGGAGCGGGTGTGCTGGTGGCTTTCCGACGACTACCACGGCAACGAGGGCGGCCACGTCCGGATCTACCGGGCCAGCGACTTGCGCGCGAAGTTCCTCCGCGCCGGCCTGATGCTCACCCACACTCACCATGCTCACGGCCTGCACTCGCCATTCTGGTGGCTGAAATGCGCGCTCGGAGTAGAGCATTCGGATCATCCGGCCGTCGCCACCTATCACAGGATGCTGGTGTGGGACCTGACCCGGCGGCCCGTGCTGACCCGGGCTGCCGAGGCTGTGCTCAACCCCCTGGTCGGCAAGAGCGTGGCCATGTACTTCGGCAAACCCGCCGAGGCGCGGGTGATCGAGTCGGCCATGGGCCGGGAAGCGGCGCGGGGTAGCGCATGAGGTGGAGACACGAACTGCCGTCTGTTGCAGGTGTTCTCACCGAAGACCAATGCAGGCAGACGGCGCTGTCGATCGCGGCCACACAGGAGTCGTCGGGTGCGATTCCCTGGTTCGGCGGTGGGCACACCGATCCGTGGGACCATGTGGAATGCGCGATGGCGCTCACCACGGCCGGCCTTCTGGGGCCGGCGCGGGCGGCCTTCGAATGGTGCCGGCAGATGCAGCGCCCGGACGGTTCCTGGCCGATCCAGTTGCGTGGCGGGGCAGTCGAGGACGCCAACAGCGACAGCAACTTCTGCGCCTACATTGCAGCCGGGGTGTGGCATCACGTGCTGCTGACCGGCGATCGGGGCTTCGCGATCACGATGTGGCCGGTGGTCAGCGCGGCGATGGATTTCGTGCTGGACCTACAGTTCGGCTATGGCGAGATCGGCTGGGCCCGAAGCGAATCCGGCCCCCTATCCGAGGCGCTGCTGACCGGCTGCGCGAGTGTGTTCCACAGCATGAGGTGCGCGCTGGCGCTGGCGGATTTCCTCGGCGAACCGCAGCCGGAGTGGGAGGTCGCGGTGGGCCGGCTCGGCCACGCGATCGTCGCCCATCCCGACGCGTTCGAGGAGAAGGACCGCCATTCGATGGACTGGTACTACCCGATCCTGGGTGGAGCTCTGCGTGGGCCCTCTGCGACCGCGCGCATCGAGCGGCGGTGGAGCGAGTTCGTCGTCACCGGACTCGGCGTGCGGTGCGTCGTGGACCGGCCGTGGGTGACCGGCGCCGAGACGTGCGAACTCGTGATGGCGCTTGACGCCATCGGTTACCACGGTGCGGCGATCGAGCAGTTCACGGCGATGCAGCATCTGCGTGAGGAAGACGGATCCTATTGGACCGGTTTGGTTTTCGCCGACGGCAAGCGGTGGCCCGAGGAGCGCACCACCTGGACCGGCGCGGCCATGATCCTTGCCGCCGATGCCTTGTCGGGGGCTACGCCGGCCAGCGGGCTGTTCCGCGGTGAGGACCTGCCGCTGGGGCTGCAGACAGACTTCGACTGCATCTGCGTGACTACCTGACGCAGTCGGGCCCACGTCGGCGATCGCACACATAAGATTGCGGCGTGACTGAGCGTGCACGCGTCGGTAGCGCGACAGTGCAGTGGGGCGTGGCAACCCGTATCGGTGCGGTCCACGAGCAGAACCGCGAACAGAATCAGGACTCGTACTGCACAACACCGCCGGTGTTCGTCGTCGCAGACGGCGTGGGCGGCCATGCGGGTGGCGAGGTGGCAAGCCGGGTGGCGGTCGACTCGCTGCGCGCCCTGGCCGGGCGGGCGGACGTGACCGACGAGATGGTGGCGCGATGTCTGGCGGACGCGCGGGTCCGCATCGGTCAGATAGAACACGAAGGCAAGCCGCCGGGAACCACGCTCACCGGCGTCGTGGTGACCGAGGCGGACGGTGTGCCGTCCTGGTTGGTGGTCAACATCGGCGACTCGCGCACATACCTGTTCAACGCGTCAGGTCTGCGTCAGGTCAGCGTCGACCATTCGGTGGTCCAGCAACTGATCGACGTCGGCGCGGTCGAGCCATCCGAGGCGGAGTCCCTGCCGATGCGCAACCAGCTCACGCGCGGACTGTTCGCCAACCGCGACGAACCGGCGGACATGTGGTTGTTTCGGATGAAGGCCGCCGACCGGGTGATCGCCTGCTCGGACGGACTGCCCAAGGAAGTCGGCGAGGCGACGATCGAGAAGGTGCTGCGAGAGACGGCCGACCCTGCACAGGCGGCGACCGAGTTGGTCGACGCCGCCGTGAAAGCGGGCGGGCGCGACGACGTCACGGTGGTGGTGGTCGACGCCCTAGACGCCCCAGACGCCCCAGGCGCGGGAGCCCTCACCGGCTAGGAATGGCGTCGCCGGGTTCACCGGCCGTCCGCTCCAGCACCCGAAGGGACCCGGTGACGGAGACCTCCCGGAACTGTCCTGAGTCGACTGCCCGGCGGTAGACGTGGTACGGCGCCTGGCCGCCGTCGTTCGGGTCGGCGAACACGTCGTGGATGACGAGCGCGCCGCCCGGCGTCACCCACTTGGCCCAGCCGTCGAAGTCGGCGACCGCGGCCGCCTCGCTGTGTCCGCCGTCGATGAACACGAACCGCAGGGGGGTGCGCCAGCCACGCGCCACGGTGGTCGACTTCCCGACGATCGCGACCACATGGTCGTCGAGGCCGGCCACGTCGAGCGTGTGCCGCAGCGTCGGCAACGTGTCGAACCGCCCCGTCGCCGCATCGACCATCGAGGCGTCGTGGTACTCCCAGCCGGGCTGGTGTTCCTCGGAGCCGTGGTGATGATCGATGGTGTACAGCACGCCGTTTCGTTCTTGTGCGGCGGCGCCGAGCAGCAACGTGGACTTGCCGCAGTAGGTGCCGATCTCGACGCCCGCGCCGTCGTGGAGGTAGTCCAGTGCGGCCTCGTAGAGCGCGCGGCCCTCGTCGGCCGGCATGAAGCCGGTGACCTCGTCTGCGAGCGCGAACAGCCGTTGGGCGTCGGTCATGCACCTCAACCTAATGCGTGCGGCTCATTGCCGGGCCTCCGGGTGTGTAGTAGTGTCCGGACACGTGTCCGACTCGGTGGCCCGGGAGTCGACCCGGCGCCGGCTCACGGCCAAGCAGGCCGCCACGATTCAGCGCCTGAGCAACGCCGCATTCACGGTGCTGGCCCGAGAAGGCTTCAGCGGCATGACCATTCGGCTGGTTGCCGCCGAGGCGGGGGTGGGCGCAGCCACCGCCTACACCTACTTCTCCTCGAAGGAGCACCTCGTCGCGGAAGTGTTCTGGCGCCGGCTCGCCTCGTCCACGCCGCCGTCGTCCGGCGGGCAGCCGCCCGTCGAGAAAGTGACCGCGGTGCTGCGTGACATCGCGCTGCTGGTTGCCGACGAGCCCGAGTTCGCGGCGGCCGTCACCAACGCGCTGTTGGGCCGCGATCCCGACGTCGAGCATCTGCGAGACCGCATCGCCCGAGAGATCCGGGGCCGCTTGGTCGACGCGGTCGGGGCAGGTGGGGATCCGGCGATGGTGCAGACGCTCGAGTTGCTGTACACCGGAGCGCTCGTGCACGCGAGCATGGGCTACGTGACGTACTCGGAGATCGCCGACCGACTGGAAAGATCGGCCCGGCTGGTGTTCTCGGCCTGACCCCGGCGCGAGCGTGCGCTGCGTGCCAACTCAGCCGGCGTGTCGCCGGCATGACGCGCACGCTCGCGCGGTTAGGCGTCCTTGGTGATCTGCATCGCGTCCATGTTCCAGTAGCCGCGGAGGTGGGTCAGCAGGCCCGCCTCGTCGACCCGGTAGGTGAACACGCCGCGAACCCGGGTGGAGAACCCGTCGAACTTGTTGTGCAGCAACAGGATATGTGCAATCTCGGTGGGCGAGCTCGACGGGAACGTCTCTTCGCAAGTGACGGTCGCCTCACTGCGCGCGATCGTGTTGTCGAAGAACGCGCCGACGGCTTCCTTGCCGCGCACACCCCGACCGTCGGGGTTGGTGACGGCCTCGCCGATCGGGTCCTCGACCAGCACGTCGTCGGCCATCAGTGCCAGCCAGCCTTCCCGGTCTCCTGCTTGCACACACCGCCACGACGCCCGCGATGCGGCAAGCGCCGGCGAAACCTCAATCACCTTGTCGGACATGAGAGCTCCTTACCGGACGTTCGCCGATATCCGGGCCGGTCTACCGGTCGGCGTCGGTGTAGCGGACCACGCCGCGAATGTTGCGGCCCTCCAGCATGTCCTGGTAGCCCTCGTTGATCTGCTCCAGCCTGTACTGGCGGGTGATCATGTCGTCGAGGTTGAGGCGGCCGGCCTGGTACATCGACAGCAGCAGCGGGATGTCGTGGTGCGGGTTCCCGCCACCAAAGATGGTGCCCTGCACCCTTTTTTGCATCAGGGTCAGCATCGCCAGGTTCAGGTTGACGTTGGTGTCCAGCAGGCTGCCGATCGCGGTCAGCACGCAGATGCCGCCCTTGGCGGTGATGTTGACGTAGCTGTCGACGTCCTGGCCCTTGAGTTCACCGACCGTGACCACCACCTTCTGGGCCATCAGCCCGTAGGTGGCCTCGGCGATGCCCGTCATCGCGGCGTCGATGTCGGGGTAGACGTGCGTAGCGCCGAACTTCAGCGCCTGGTCCCGCTTCCATTCGACGGGGTCGATCGCGAAGATGCGCCGGGCGCCTGCGTTCACCGCGCCCTGCAGCGCGGCCATGCCCACGCCGCCGACGCCGACGATCGCCACGTCGTCGCCGGGTCGGATGTCGGCGGACCGCGTCGCCGACCCGTAGCCGGTGGTCACCCCGCAGCCGACCAGGCAGGCCACCTCGAACGGGATCGACGGGTCGATCTTCACCACCGAACTCTTGTGCACGACCATGTACGGCGAGAAGGTGCCCAGCAACGTCATCGGGAAGACGTTCTGGCCGCGGGCCTGGATCCGAAATGTGCCGTCGGACACCGCCGCACCGTTGAGCAGGCCGGCGCCCAGATCGCACAGGTTGCGCATCCCCGCCTGACATGACGGACAGCGCCCGCAGGACGGGATGAACGACAGCACGACGTGGTCGCCCGGAGCGATGTCGTCGACGCCGGGACCGACCTCGGTGACGACGCCGGCGCCCTCGTGCCCGCCGAGCACCGGGAAGCCGCCCATCGGGATGCCGCCCGTCACCAGGTGGTGGTCGGAGTGGCACATTCCCGACGCTTCCATCTGGATCTTGACTTCGTCTTTGACCGGGTCGCCGATCTCGATCTCCTCGATCGACCACGGCTGGTTGAACTCCCAGATGAGAGCGCCTTTGGTCTTCATCCCAGCTCCTGCTTCGGTTTAGGTTTTATGAACTCTCGAGCGACAGCGTAGTTAGCGAAGTCACACCCCACCCGACCGGGTGGTTGGTCCGGCAGCAACGACTACCAGATAGGCACCGGCGCCTCGCCGATCGGGTAGTAGCCGGGCAGTTTCTCGCCCGCCGGGGACCGCTCGATGCGTTTCTGCATACCGGTGCTCAGGTCGCCGGATTCGATCAAGTTCATGAACATCTTGGACACATGGCCGAAGTCGAAGAAGTCGCGCTGCCACTCGATCTCGAGATCCCCGTCAAGCCGGAACCAGCTGCCACCGATGCCGTAGATCTCGCCCCGGGTGCCGTCGCCCTTGTTGACGATCTGCTTCCAGAACCCCACGATTTCGCCCTGCTTGTCGTCGATGAGGACCTTCTGGTACTCGTAGACCCAGTTCTCCAGGCCCTCCATCTCCAGGCCCAGCGCCACGTCGCGGATTTCGTCGCGGCCGACGCACATCACGTCTTCCTTGGGGCCGATGTTCCAGCCGTAGGTGGCGTCCTCGGAGTAGAAGTCCGCCAGCGGTTTCCAGTCGCCCGCCCGTTCGGCGGCCCGGTTGGCGTCCAGCCACCTGCCGACCCAATCTTCCAGCTGCGCACGGTCAAAGGACGGCATGCCTCAGTCTTCCTCTTCCTTGATGGACAGTGCTTGCGTGGGACACGCCCGCACGGCTTGTTCGACCTGGTCCCGATCTTCCTCGGGCGGCTCGGCGTCGAGAACTTCGACCTTCCCGCGCTTGGGCACCGTGAAGTAGTCCGGGGCCTCCAGCTCGCACATGGCATGGCCCTGGCAAAGGTCCGGGTCCACCTCGACTCGATACTTACCCATCGCGACTCCGGCGCCGATACCGCACCTTGGCGGGGCGGGCGAGCTGCACAACCATCTTGGAGTGGTCGTTGCGGTAGCTGACGGCCGGTTGTGCCATTTCGAACGTGTACTCGCGCAACAGAACCGAGAAGATCGCCTTGATCTGCATGGTGGCGAACGCGGCACCGACGCAGCGGTGCCGGCCGGCGCCGAACGGAATCCAGGTCCACCGGTTGACCAGATCCTCCTGGCGCGGCTTCTCGTAGCGGTCGGGGTCGAACTCGTCCGGGTTCGGGAAGTCCTCGGGAATCCGGTTGGAGATCGCCGGCGAGGCCGCGACGAAGTCGCCCTGGCGGATCGGGTAGCCCTCGACCTCGAATTCGCCCTGCGCGACGCGCATCAGGATGATCAGCGGGGGGTGCAGGCGCAGCGTCTCCTTCAGCACGTCCTCCAGCTTCGGGATTTGACGCAGCGCGTGGAAGCTGACTTCCTGGCCGTCGGCGTAGAGATCGTCGAGTTCGGCCATCACCTCGGCGTAGACGTCCGGGTGCCGCAGCATCTCGATCAGCGTCCACGACGACGTCCCCGAACTGGTGTGGTGCCCGGCAAACATCAACGAGATGAACATGCCGGTGACCTCGTCGGCGGAAAACCGCGGATGGCCCTGCTCGTCCTTGATCGACACCAGCACGTCGAGCATGTCGCGGTCACTCTTGTCGGCGGGCGGGTCGGCGATGCGGCCCGCCATGATCTCCTGCACCAGCGCCACCAGCCCCTTGCGCGCCTCGTCGCGCATCCGGAAACTCTCGATCGGCAGGTAGGGGTCGACGTAGCAGAGCGGGTCGGTTCCGCGCTCGAGCTGGTGGTAGTAGTGGGCGAATCGCGAGTCCAGCTGGTCGCGGAACTTCGGGCCGATCAGGCATGCGGTCGAGGTGTAGATGGTCAGCTCGGCGAAGAAGTCGAGCAGGTCGATCTCTCCTGTCTCACCCCAGTTTTCGATCATCCGGCGCACTTCACGCTCGATCGTGACGGCGTGGCTCTTCATGTGCTCGCCGCGCAGCGCGGAGTTGTGCAGCATCTCTTTGCGGCGCTCGGGGCTGGCGTCGAACACCACGCCCTTGCCGAAGATCGGCGTCATGAACGGGTAGGCCTCGGCCTGGTCGAGATCCTCGTCGGCGGAACGGAAGAAGAACTCGTTGGCCTGCGCGCCGGACAGCAGGATCACGTGCTTGTCGGCCAGCTGGAACCAGCCGATGTCGCCGCATTCGTCGCGTACGCGCTGCATCAAGCCGATCGGGTCGGTGCGGAACTCCTCGAGGTGGCCGTGCTCTACCTCGCCGCCCGAAACTCGTGGAACTTCTTTGAGTTCTTGGCTTGTCACGATCTCTCCTCTGACTCGAGCTTCAGCTTCTGGCGGTCCTTGACGTCGGACAGGGGGGCTTCGGGCTGGACTTCGATCGACGTGATGAACCCGCCCCGCGGGGTTTCGGCGACGAACGCGATCGCACGGGCGAGGTCGGACGGCCGCAGGAAATAGTCGTGGCGGGCCTGCCCCCATTTGGCCCAGTCCTCCAGTGCCGGCCCGATCAGCTCGGCGGGCAGGCTCCAGCCCATGTTCGTCTTCGTCGGCCCGGGGTGCACGATCGACGCGCGGACCCCGGTGCCTTCGAGCTCCATCTGCAGGTTGGTCACCATCGCGACGAGCCCGGCCTTGGCGGCGCCGTATGCGCCCATGTGCGGGCGCTGGCGCAGCGCGACGTCGGAGCCGACGAAGACCAGGTCGCCGCGGCGGCGTTCCACCATGCCCGGCAGCACCGCGGTGGCCAGCCGGTTGGCGCCGACCAGGTGAATCTGAATCTGCGATTCGAAGCTGTCCGTGCTGATTTCGTGCAGCCTGCCGAAGTACGTGTCACCCGCCCCGGCCACCAGCAACTCGATCTCGCCGAGTTGTTCGGTGGCCTGGTGGACGAAGCTCTTGACCGACTCGGTGT
>JBAPQQ010000119.1:0-3701 GCA_049280695.1 Mycobacterium sp. | reverse complement strand
CAGTGGTGGACCGCGGCCTCGAACTCGGGGTTCGGCTCGTTCCAGGACGTGTGTGTTGCCGCCTCGCGGATCGCCTTCTCGGCGTACCCGTGCAAGCGGTCACGCAGTTCGGCGGTCACCGTGCCGTCGACGGGCCAGACACCGAAGATGTTCTGCCACAGAAACAATCCTGTCTGCGGATCCGGCGACGGTGCCCGCTTCTCCCAGCCGGCGACGAACTCCGCCCACAGCGACGGCGCCTGCGACAGCACGCCGATCCGCGCCCGTACGTCTTCGCCGCGTTTGGTGTCGTGGGTGGACAAGGTCGTCATCGCCGTCGGCCACAACCGCGCCCGGTCCGCTGCGCGTTGGTGGAACTCGGCGGCGCTCACCCCGAACCGCTCCGGTTCGCCGCCGACCTCGTTGAGCGACACCAGCCGTGCGTCCCGGTAGAACAGGCAGTCCTCCACCGACTTGGCCGTTGCGGCGCCGCACAACTGCTGCAGCCGCACGGCGGGTTCGTCGAAAGCAACTGCCGCGGCGATGATCTCCAGGGGCTCTGCGAGTTCCGGCGCGGCCGCGGCCGTCTCGGCGAGCGCGGTGGGCAGCACCGACGACAGGCACAGGTAGTCAGAGCGGTAGACGGGAATCCGGCCGACCAGTGCGGCCACCGCCGCAGGCAACTGCGGGTGGTCGGTGCCCGCGGCTGCGACGACGGCCCGGCACAGCCGGCGCAGCTCGCTGGCCAGCGTGTGGGTGACCGTCGTCGCCTTCAGCTCCCGGGCCAGCGCCGGCATCGCCGAATAGTCTGTCCCGGCGGATTCGAACAGCGCGGTGAGCGCGGCTTCGCCGGTGGGATCGACGAAGACTCCGCCGATTTCACGCAGCGCGTCATATCCGGTGGTGCCCGCCACGGGAAGGGTGGGATCCAGCGCTTCGTCGACGGCAAGGATCTTCTCGACGACGATCCAGGTCTGCGGCCCCGCGATCTCCCGCAGCCAGGTGAGGTAACCGCTCGGATCGGACAGCCCGTCGGGGTGGTCCACCCGGACGCCGTCGACGAGGCCTTCGCGGCACCAGCGTTGCACCTCGGCGTGGCTGGCGTCGAAGACGGCGCGGTCTTCCTGGCGCAGCCCGGCCAGCGACGTGATCGCGAAAAATCGCCGATAGCCGCACAATTCGCGGCGCCATCCGATCAGCCGGTAGTGCTGACGGTCGTGCACCTGCGGCCCGGTGCCCTCGCCCGTACCGGGCGCGATCGGGAACGCGAGGTCTCCCAGCCGCAGCAGATCACCGTCGACTGTGAGAGCGGCGACGTCGTCGTCGGAGCCCAGCACCGGCAGGGCGAGCTTGCCGTCGACGCCGTTGTCCGGACCCCAGTCGATGTCGAAGAACGAGCAGAACGCCGAATCGCGGCCGTGCCGCAGCACATCCCACCACCACGGGTTCTGCTCCGGTGCGTCCACGCCCAGGTGGTTGGGCACGATGTCGACCACCAGCCCCAACCCGCGAGACCGTGCCGCACCGGCGAGGCGGGCGAGGCCGTCGGGGCCGCCGAGTTGGTCGAAAACCGTTGTGGGGTCGGTGACGTCGTAGCCGTGGGTGGAGCCGGTGACCGAGGTGAGGATCGGCGACAGGTACACGTGCGTCACGCCCAGGTCGTCGAGATAGTCGAGCAGGTTCTCGGCGTCGGCGAACGTGAACGATTGGCCGCTTGCCGGCCCGCGAAGTTGCAGCCGGTAGGTGGAGAGCGGGGTCATGCGGGTCTGCGCAAGACGATCACCGAGCGGGCTTCGAGTGTGATCTTGTCGCCGCCGCGCACCACGAGTTCGGAATTGCCTTCTGGATCGGCGCTGTCGAGGCACGCCTGCCATTCGCCACCGTAGTTTCCTTGCGGCACCACGAAATCCAGGTCGGCGTCATGGCCGTTGAAGCACAGCAAGAACGAGTCGTCCACCACCGGAAAGCCCCGGGCGTCGGGTTCGGGAATCGCCTGCCCGTTGAGAAACACCGCGATGCTCTTGCCGAACCCGCTGTCCCAGTCTTCCAGCGTCATCTCCTGCCCGCTCGGCGTGAGCCATGCGATGTCGCGGGTCTGCGAGCCGCTGCGGATCGGTGTCCCCGCGAAGAAGCGGCGGCGACGGAACACCGGATGGTTCTTGCGCAGCGTCGTCACCTTCCGGGTGAACTCGAGCAGCTCGGCGTTCTTCTCGGTCAGCGACCAGTCCATCCACGACAGCTTGGAGTCCTGGCAGTACACGTTGTTGTTGCCCAGCTGGGTGCGGCCCACCTCGTCACCGTGCGCGATCATCGGGGTGCCCTGCGAAACCATCAGCGTGGCAAGGAAATTACGCATCTGGCGGGCGCGCAGCTTGAGAATCTCCGGATCGTCGGTGGGGCCTTCCATACCGCAGTTCCACGACCTGTTGTGGCTTTCGCCGTCGCGGTTGCCCTCGCCGTTCGCCTGGTTGTGCTTCTCGTTGTAGGAAACCAGGTCGTGCAGTGTGAACCCGTCGTGGGCCGTGACGAAGTTGATGCTGGCGCCCGGGCGGCGGCCGGTCTCCTCGTAGAGGTCGGACGAGCCGGTCAGCCGTGACGCGAACTCGCCGAGGGTGGCCGGCTCGCCGCGCCAGTAGTCGCGCACGGTGTCGCGATACTTGCCGTTCCATTCGGTCCACAGGCCTGGGAAGTTGCCCACCTGGTAGCCGCCTTCGCCGATGTCCCACGGCTCGGCGATCAGCTTGACCTGGCTCACCACCGGATCCTGCTGAACCAGGTCGAAGAACGCCGACAGCCGGTCGACGTCGTGCAGCTCGCGCGCCAGCGTCGCGGCCAGGTCGAACCGGAAGCCGTCGACGTGCATCTCCAGCACCCAGTACCGCAGCGAATCCATGATCAGCTGCAGCGTGTGCGGATGACGCGCGTTCAGGCTGTTGCCCGTGCCGGTGTAGTCCTTGTAGTAGCGCAAATCCTCGTCGACCAGCCGGTAGTAGGCAGCGTTGTCGATGCCGCGGAAGTTGATGGTGGGCCCCAGCTGATTGCCCTCGGCGGTGTGGTTGTAAACCACGTCGAGAATGACTTCGATGCCGGCCTCGTGGAAGGTGCGCACCATGGTCTTGAACTCGGCGACGGCGGCACCGGGCTGCCGCAGCGACGCGTAGGCGTTGTGGGGCGCGAAGAACCCGAACGTGTTGTAGCCCCAGTAGTTTCGCAGCCCGAGGTCCAGCAGCCGGAAGTCGTGCATGAACTGGTGTACCGGCATCAGCTCGATCGCGGTGACGTTCAGCGACAGCAGGTGGTCGATCACGGCGGGGTGGGACAGCCCGGCGTAGGTCCCGCGCAACTCCTCGGGGATGGCCGGGTGGGTCTGCGTCATGCCCTTGACGTGCGCCTCGTAGATGATCGTCTCGTTGTAGGGCCGGCGCGGCCGGTGGTCGGACCCCCAGTCGAAGAACGGGTTGATCACGACGCTGGTCATCGTGTGGCCGAGCGAGTCGATCAGCGGCCGGTCACCCGACGCCGAATCGTCGTGCTCGGCCGCGGCCATGTCGTAGGAGAACAGGGCCGGCCCCTCGTTGAAGTCGCCGTCGAAGGCTTTTCCGTAGGGGTCGAGCAGCAGTTTGCTCGGGTCGCACCGAAGACCGGCGGCCGGGTCCCACGCCCCGCCGACGCGGAAGCCGTAGCGTTGGCCCGGCGTGATCGCCGGCAGATAGGCGTGCCAG
>JBAPQQ010000118.1:0-6214 GCA_049280695.1 Mycobacterium sp. | reverse complement strand
ATCACCGCCGACTCGGTGAGAATGACCGCGGCCTTGCCCTTGTCCCAGATGTCGACCACGCGACTGGTGCTTCGGGCGCTGCCCACGGGCGGGATCGGGCCCGCGACTGTCACCGACTCCGCGCCGTGCAGGATCTTGGCGAGCTCGATGTCGATACCGGGAAACGGAACGGTAGGCGGCTCGGTCAAGTGGAAGCTCTGCGCCACGTTGCCGAACGTCGGCAGCACCTGCGGGGTGTCGTCGACCAGGTAGCTCAGCTCACGCGGATTCATCGGATCCGCGCCCGCGCCCAGCGCCAGGTGATACAGCTGGATATCGCTGCTCGTCCAACTGAACTCGCTCGGCGGCAGCTCCGCGCCGATCGCGACGGACGGATCGATCGGCATCTCAGTCCTTTCCGGCCACGTGCAATGCAGCGAGGTAACCGAAGGTCATCGCCGGGCCGATCGTGCCACCCGGACCCGGGTAAGTATGGCCCATCACCGGCGCACTGACATTCCCGGCCGCGTACAGTCCGTCGATGACGCTGCCGTCGTCACGCAGCGCCCGCCCGTACACATCGGTGCTGATACCGCCCTTCGTGCCCAGATCGCCCGGCACCATCTTCGCCGCATAGTAAGGGGGATGGGTGATTTCGCCGAGGTTCGGGTTGGGCTTGTTGGTGGGATCGCCGTAGTACCGGTCGTACGCGCTTTCGCCGCGGTGGAAGTCCTCGTCAGTGCCGGAGCGCGCGAACGCATTGAAGCGCTCGACGGTGGCCGTCAACTCGTCGGCCGGTAGGCCGGCCTTCTGGGCAAGCTCTTCGGCCGTGTCAGCCGTCACGATGACACCGGATTCCAGCCACTTCCTCGGAATGCATTGGCCGGGATTCAATCCCGCGAAGATGTAGCGGTCCCGGTACTGCTGATCGAAGACGAGCCAGGCCGGCACGTTCTCGCCCGGGCCGGGCCCTTGGCCCCACTGGCCGCCGTACATGTGATGACACGCCTCGACGTAGGGCATCGATTCGTTCATGAACCGCCTACCCGACATGTTGACGATGATCGAGCCGGGGGAGTTGCGCTCCGACAGCGCAAACCAGGGCGCCTCGACCAGGGGCACAGTCGGCCCCCACCACGCGTCCTCCATCAACTCCAGAGCGGCCCCGAGTTTCTCGGCCGCCAATATGCCGTCGCCGGTGTTCGCCTTCGCGCCGACAGTCCATTCGGTGGTGATGGGTGCGCGCTGGTACTTGACTCGCATCTGTTCGTTGTGCTCGAAGCCGCCGGATCCCAGAATCACCGCGCGGCGAGCCCGAATCAGTTGCGGCTCGGCTGATTCCGGCCCGCTGGTATCGCGGACGTACACGCCGCGCACAGCGCCGTCCTCGACAAACAGGTCGGTCAGCGCGGTGTTGAGGAACACCGGCACGCCCGCGTCACGCAGGCCGATCCGCAGTGGGCCGATCAGCGCACGTCCCATGCCGACCAGGTTCTTGCCGGTCGCTCTGGCCCACACGGTGCGCGCGCCGACCTTCAGGCTGCGCAGCACGCCGCGCGGGTGACGCTTGAGCATGTTCAGCCGCACGTAATCCTGTTGCATAACAACGACGTTGAGCGGAACCTTGCCGTAGGCCGGCTCCAGTCCAGACTCGTCGGAGCCGAGCTTGTGCGCGTCGAACGGCTTCGGCTCGATCGAACGCCCTCCCGGCCGGCCGCCGGGAGCCTCGGGGTAGTAGTCCGAATAGCCCGGAACCCAGCACATCTTCAGCGGCGTGTGCCTGAGCACGGACGACAGCATCTCCGGCGCGCGGTCCAGGTACGCGTCGATGCGCTCGGGGTCGACGATGTCCCCGATGATGCCGTGCAGATACGTGCGAGCGGCTTCGGGCGTATCGGTCACGCCGTCACGTTTGAGGACTTCGTTGTTCGGGATCCACACGCCGCCGCCGGATCGCGCGGTGGAGCCGCCGTAGTGCGGCGCCTTCTCGACCACCACCGTCGACAAGCCTTCGTGAGCGGCAGTGAGGGCGGCTACCATGCCCGCAGCGCCGCTGCCCACGACGACGACGTCGTACTCCTGTCCAGTCATACTAGAACACGTTATAGAATTGGCCGGGCCGGGCGCTACCGGGCCCGCCGCACCGAACAGAGGGGCGATCGAGAGATGCTCAGCGTCCAGAGGCGTGACGAACTCGCTGCGAACCTTGCCGAAGCTGAGCGCAGCCGGATCCCGATCGACCCGCTGACCGACGAAAACCCCACGATAGACGTGGTTGACGCGTACGAGATCCAGCTCGTCAACATCCGCCAGCGTGTCGCCGAGGGCGCCCGGGTGGTCGGCCACAAGGTGGGCCTGTCGAGCAAGGCGATGCAGCACATGATGGGCGTCGACGAACCTGACTACGGGCATTTGCTCGACGAGATGGAGGTCTTCGAAGACACGCCCGTCAAGGCCGGGCGCTATCTGTACCCGCGGGTGGAGGTGGAGGTGGGCTTCGTCCTCGCCGAGGACCTGCCCGGCGCCGGTTGCACCGAGGAGGACGTGATCGCCGCGACGGCCGCGTACGCACCCGCCATCGAGTTGATCGACACCCGCGTCACCGACTGGAAGATCAAGCTGTGCGACACGATCGCTGACAACGCCTCCTCGGCGGGGTTCGTGTTGGGTGCCGCGCGGGTGGAGCCGACGGATATCGACATCAAGACCATCGACGCGGTGCTCACCCGCAACGGCGAAGTGGTGGCCAAGGGCCGCAGCGACGCCGTGCTCGGCAACCCGGTGACCGCGGTGGCGTGGTTGGCCCGCAAGGTGGAGAGTTTTGGTGTGCGGCTGCGCAAGGGTGACATCGTGTTGCCGGGCTCGTGCACCCGGGCGATCGACGCCGGGCCCGGGGACCAGTTCGTCGCGGAGTTCGACGGACTCGGTTCCGTGCGGTTGACTTTCGAGTGAAAAGAGTTTGAGGACATGCCCACTGGACCTTCCCGGAAAGCAAGCGTCGCGATCGTCGGCTCCGGAAACATCAGCACCGACCTGCTGTACAAGCTGCTGCGGTCGGAGTGGCTGGAACCGCGCTGGATGATCGGTATCGACCCGGACAGCGAGGGCCTCAAACGCGCGCGGGAACTCGGGTTGGACACCAGTCACGAGGGTGTCGACTGGCTGCTGAACCTCAACCACAAGCCCGATCTGCTGTTCGAGGCGACGTCGGCGTACGTGCACGCGGATGCGGCGCCGCGCTACGCCGAGGCCGGCATCCGGACGATCGACCTGACGCCCGCTGCCGTGGGCCCGGCGGTGATCCCGCCGGCCAATTTGCGTGAGCATCTGCACGCGCCCAACGTCAACATGATCACCTGCGGAGGGCAGGCCACGATTCCGATCGTGTACGCAGTGTCACGGGTGGTGGACGTGCCCTATGCCGAGATCGTCGCGTCGGTAGCGTCGGTGTCGGCGGGCCCGGGGACCCGCGCCAACATCGACGAGTTCACCAAGACCACCAAGCGGGGCGTCGAGACCATCGGCGGCGCGAGGCGCGGCAAGGCCATCATCGTCCTCAACCCGGCCGAGCCGCCAATGATCATGCGCGACACCATCTTCTGCGCGATCCCCGAAGATGCCGACATCGACGCGATCGCGCAGTCGATTCGCGACGTCGTCGCCGAAGTGCAGACCTACGTACCCGGCTACCGGCTGCTCAACGAACCGCAGTTCGACCCGCCGTCGCTCAACTCCGGCGGCCAAGCGCTCGTCACCACCTTCGTCGAGGTCGAAGGCGCCGGCGACTTCTTGCCGCCTTACGCCGGCAACCTAGACATCATGACGGCGGCGGCGACGAAGGTGGGCGAGGAGATCGCCAAGGAATTACTGTCCACGACTGCGGGAGAAGCGAGATGACCGACATCTTCTTCAACGACATCTGGGACGTGCGGATCACCGACACGTCGCTGCGCGACGGGTCGCACCACAAGCGCCACCAGTTCACCAAGGACGAGGTCCACGCGATCGTCGCGGCGCTGGATGCCGCCGGCGTCCCGGTGATCGAGGTGACGCACGGCGACGGGCTCGGCGGCTCGTCGTTCAACTACGGGTTCTCCAAGACACCCGAGCAGGAGCTGATCAAACTCGCCGCCGACACCGCCGGAGAAGCCAAGATCGCCTTCCTGATGCTGCCGGGCGTCGGCACCAAGGAGGACATCATCGAGGCACAGGACAACGGTGGATCGATCTGCCGCATCGCCACCCACTGCACCGAGGCCGACGTGTCGATTCAGCACTTCGGCTTGGCGCGTGAACGCGGGCTCGAAACCGTCGGCTTTCTGATGATGAGCCACACCATCCCACCCGAGGCGCTGGCCAAGCAGGCGCGCATCATGGCCGACGCCGGGTGCCAGTGCGTCTACGTCGTCGACTCCGCCGGGGCGCTGGTGCTGGAGGGGGTGCGCGACCGGGTCGCGGCGCTGGTCGCCGAGCTGGGTGACGACGCACAGGTGGGTTTCCACGGCCACGAGAACCTGGGACTGGGCGTGGCGAACTCCGTCGAGGCCGTGAGCGCGGGCGCCAAGCAGATCGACGGCAGCTGCCGGCGCTTCGGCGCGGGGGCCGGCAACGCTCCCGTGGAGGCGCTGATCGGGGTGTTCGACAAGATCGGCGTCAAGACCGGCATCGACTTCTTCGACATCGCCGACGCCGCCGAAGAGGTGGTCGCCCCGGCCATGCCCACCGAATGCCTGCTCGACCGCAACGCGCTGATCATGGGCTACTCCGGGGTGTACTCGAGCTTCCTCAAGCACGCGATCCGCCAGTCGGAACGCTACGGCGTCCCCGCGCACAAGCTGCTGCACCGCGCCGGACAACGCAAACTCATCGGCGGGCAAGAAGATCAGCTCATCGACATCGCACTGGAGATCAAGCGCGAGCAAGATCGCGACGCAGGCTAGCTTTCTGGCACTCGGCGCACCTCGCGTAGGCGTCAGCGGCGAGCCGGCGCCGTCAGAGGATGGCCGTTGGCGTCCGCGAGTAGGCAGATGACGGTGCTCGGCGCTGGCCCGGCCGTCGGGTCGAAGGTGGTTCGGTCCTGATTCGAGTCGACGAGATATGTCACCGCCAGACCGCTGGCGTCGAGTGCTTGCCCGGTGTACTTGGGAAATTGCGCGGCGCATTCGCGGCCCGCTACTTCAGGAATCGCACTGTCGACCGTCAACGCGCCGCGGAAGAACACCTCCGACATGTGCGGCGCCGTGCAGCCCACGATCGTCACGGTGACCACGCTCGGGTCGGTGGGCGGCCGATCGGCCAGGCAGTCGCCGACGTCGAGGTCGATCCATTTCTTGGCGGAGAAGGTGGCAGGGGCCCCGACTGACGTCGTTGTCGTCGTGGAGGTCGCCGCCGGCCGGGTCGTCGACGACTTTCCGGGCTGGTCGGCGGCCGGGCCGCAGGCCGACAGCACGACCACCCCAACCAGCATCACGCCCCACCCAAGTCGAACGTTCATGCTCTCATCTTGGCCCCTTTCGCGAGGCTGATGGGGCCCATGGGGCTGTTGCGTCGTAACACAATGGTTTCGGCCGTCGATATAGCAGCTATCTGTCCCAGAACCGAGGAGCAAGACACGTGACCATTGCCAGAAGAATCATCCGGAGAGGCGCGCTGGGCTTCGCCGCGGCGGCCGTGTTGTGCGGTGTCGCCACCGCGATCGTCGTGTTGCCACATGCGAAGGGCGAGCCGACACCGACGCCCACCCCGACGCCGACAGACGCGGCTACGGCCACGCCGACAACGACGGCCACTGCGACGCCGTCGGAAACGCCAACGTCCACTGCGACGCCCACGACGACGGCCACGCCTGCAGCCGCGGCCGATCCGTGCGGTGCCTCCAACCTGACCGAGACCATCAGCAAGGTCAACCACGAGATGTCGCTGTACCTGCAGGCGCACCCGGACACGAACGCGGCCCTTGCCGACGTCGCCCGGCAGTCGCCGTTCGCGGCGCAGTCGGCGTTCAGCGCCTATTTCGACGCCCATCCCCAAGAGGCAACCGATCTCCGCACAATGCAGCAACCTCTGGTCGACCTCAGCAATCAGTGCGGATATCAGGTGACGCCGGGACAGGTGCTCGGCGCGCTGAGCGACCTCTGACAACTCGAGAGGGGGGTCACCTCCTCACGCGAGCGTGCGGGCCGTGCCGACAACACGCGGGGGCCTGCGGCATCACGCGCACGCTCGGGGAGGGGAC
>JBAPQQ010000117.1:0-3520 GCA_049280695.1 Mycobacterium sp. | reverse complement strand
CGGCCAGCGCATCCACCAGCGGACCGATCTGCGCCACCTCGGGCTGCACGTCGACCCGCAGGCCGAATTCGGCTGCCGTCTCGGCTGTTTTCGGCCCGATGCACGCGACGATGGTGCGGGTGTGCGGCTTGCCGGCGATGCCGACGAGGTTGCGCACCGTCGAGCTGGACGTGAAGCACACCGCGTCGAACCCGCCGGACTTGATCATCTCCCGCGTCTCGGCCGGCGGCGGGGCCGCCCGCACTGTGCGGTACGCGGTGACATCCTCGATCTCCCAACCGCGTTCACGAAGGCCCTCGGCCAACGTCTCGGTGGCGATGTCGGCACGCGGTAGCAGCACCCGGTTGACGGGATCGAAAACGTCGTCGTAGGGCGGGAACTCGTCCAGCAGGCCCAGCGAGCTCTGCTCGCCCGACGGCACCAGCTCGGGGGTGATCCCGAAGGCCCGCACCCGGTCGGCGGTGGCCTGCCCGACGCAGGCGATCTTCACGCCGGAGAATGCCCGGGCGTCCAGACCGAACTCGCCGAACTTGTCCCACACCGCACGCACCGCGTTGGTGGAGGTGAACACGACCCACTGGTAACGCCCGTCGACCAATCCCTTGACGGCGCGCTCCATCTGGGCCGGGCTGCGCGGCGGCTCGACCGCGATGGTCGGCACTTCGATCGGCACCGCGCCGTGGGCGATCAGCCGCTCGCTCATGTCGCCGGCCTGGTCCTTGGTGCGCGGCACCAGCACGGTCCAGCCGTACAGGGCCCGGCTCTCCCACCAGTTCAGCTTCGCCCGGTTGGCCACGGTCCGGCCGATAGTCACGATCAGCGGGCCGGTGAGCGGCCCTGCGGGGTCGGACCCGGCGAGCGCGGCGCTGTCGGTGAGCGAAGCCAAACTGCCCTCGACCGACCGCTGCTGCGTGGTGGTCCCGTGCGCGGTGACCACGCACGGCGTGTTCTCGTCGATGCCGTAGTCGATCAGCGTGCGGGCCGCGTCGGCCAGATGCTCCGCGGTGGCGTGCAGGATCAGCGGGCCCGGGGCGGCGGCCAGCGCCGCCCAGTCGACGTCGCCGCGCACGTCGGCGACGGTGTGCGACGAGCCCAGCGGGAGTCCGGCATACGTCGGCACCGCGGTGGCCGCCGACAGCCCCGGCACGATCTCGAACAGCAGATGCGCCTTGGCGATCGCCTGCACCTCCGTGATCACCGCGTCCACCGACAACGGGTCGCCGGCGACCAGACGCACCACGTCGGCGCCGCCGCGGGCCTCCGCGGCCAGCGTCTTGGCCACCTCTGCGGGATCGCCCAGCGCGGGCCGGATGTCCGGCACCACAGGCAGGTTCGGGTCCACGGTGTCATCGGTGACGCCGGGGTCCGGCGTCGTCAGCTTCGGGTTGGGCAACGTCGACCCGACCAGCGCCAGCACCTCGGCCGGCACGTCGGGATCTGTGAACACCAACTCCGCACACGCCAGCACGCTGCGGGCCCGCCCGGTCAGCAGCCCGGGGTCACCGGGCCCCGAACCCACGAACACGACGCGCCCCGGCCTTACCTTCCGCCCTCGCGTCATCCCTACCCCACTTCACCCTCACTCGCGCTCACGCGCGGACATCAACTCCCGGGCGCCCAGGTCGAACAGCTCGGCAGCCACCGAGCGGCCAAGCTCTGCGGCCTGCCCGGGCGTTCCGATCCCGGACGCACGGATCACGTCTGATCCGTCCACCGTCGCCACGCAGCCGCGCAGCGACAGCTCTTCGAAGACGCGGCCGTCCTCATCGATCGACTCGACCACCTCGGCGATCGCGCCGACCGGTGCGGAACAACCCGCCTCCAGTTCGGCGAGCAGGACCCGTTCGGCGGTGACCGCTGCGCGCGTGTCGGCATCGTCGAGCTCAGCCAACAGCATCGCGAGCCTGGTGTCGTCGCTGCGGCACTCCACCGCGAGCGCACCCTGCGCTGGTGCCGGCAACATCTGCACCGGCTCCAGCGTCTCGGTGACATCGTCGAGGCGTCCGATGCGGGCCAGACCCGCCCGGGCCACCACGATGCCGTCCAGATCACCGCTTAGAACCCTGTTCAACCTGGTATCAAGGTTGCCTCTTAGGGGGCGGATTTCCAAACCGAGACCCAATGCTCTAAGCTGCGCGGCCCGCCGCGGGCTCGACGTCCCGATCACCGACCCCGTCGGCAACTCCCCCAGCACCATTCCGTCACGCGCCACCAGTGCGTCTCGCGGATCTTCGCGTGCGGGAACCGCTGCGATGGTGAACCTAGGGTCGGGCGCGGTGGGCAGGTCTTTGTAGGAGTGCACGGCCATGTCCACGCGACCGTCGGCGATCGCCTCCCGCAGCGCGGCGGTGAACACGCCGACGCCGATGGTCTCGATTGGGTCGTCCGAGCGGTCGCCCGCAGTGCTGATGGTCACCAGTTCCGCCGGGTGGCCGTTGGCGATCAAAGCGTCTCTGATGGCGCCGGCCTGCGTGGTGGCCAACAAGCTGCCGCGGGTGCCGATCCTTATCGTCAAGCGCTGCTTTCCGGGCCTTCGATCGCCAGCTCACCCGCGGCGACAGCGTCGACGGCCTGCTGGTCGAGCTCGAAGAGTTCACGTAGCGCCTCGGCGTAACTGTCGCCGCCCGGGGCACTGGCCAGCTGCTTGACGCGCACCGTCGGCGCGTGCAGCAGTTTGTCGACCACGCGGCGCACCGTGCGTGCGACCTCCTCGCGCTCGGCGCCGGCCAGGCCGGGCAGCCGGTTGTCGAGCCGCAGCAGTTCGGCCTCGACGACCTCGGCGGCGCGCTGGCGCAGCGCTGTCACCGTGGGAGTGACCTCTGCCATCCGCTGGGCCGAAAGGTATTGCGCCACTTCGGCGGCCACGATGTTGCGGGCAGCCTCGGTGTCGGCGGCCGCAGCGCGTGCGGACGGCTCGCGCTGAATGCGGTCCATGTCGACGACGACCACGCCGGGCAGGCCCGCGACCGCGGCGTCCACATCGCGCGGCATGCCGAGGTCGCAGATCACCAGCTGCTTGGGCTCGTTGCCGTGGGCCAGGCCGCAGTGCACGTCGGCGAGCGACACCACCGGCCGCACCGCGCCGGTACAGCACACCACGACGTCGGCATCCGTGAGCACCGGCGGCAGGTGGTCGAACGGGAACGCGTCGGCCGTGACGCCCAGCCCGCAGATGGTATGCGCCAGCCTCTTGGCGCGGGGCAGCGTCCGGTTCACGACGTGGATGCGTTCGACCCCCGCGCGTGCCAGGTGCTTGGCCGACATGGCGCCCATCGCGCCGGCGCCGATCACGACGGCGCTGCGGCCGGCCAAGCCGTCCAACTGCTCCTCGGCCATGCCGAGCGCCACCGACACCACGGACGTACCGGCAGCGTCGATGCTGGTCTCGCTGTGGACACGCTTGCCCACGGAGAGCGCGCGCTGCGCCAGGTCGTGCAGAACCCGCCCGACGGTGCGGTTGGCTTCCGCGGACGCATACGCCCGCCGGACCTGGCCGAGCACCTGCTGCTCGCCGATCACC
>JBAPQQ010000116.1:0-4233 GCA_049280695.1 Mycobacterium sp. | reverse complement strand
GCCAATATGGGTGTTACTCGTGTTGCCATTGGGGCTGATGTTACGAAGCGGCCACGGCTCGGTGCTGGAGGCGCACCGTAGCGTGCGATTTCGGCGCGCAAACCGGCGCCCGTCAGCGCACGTTTGCGCGCCGAAATCACTCAATCCAGCAGGACCGTCGCGAACGTGCCGACTTCGGCGAAGCCGACGTGCGCATACGCCGCCCGCGCCACGGTGTTGAAGTCGTTGACGTACAAGCTGGCCATCCGGCCGGTGTCGACGACGCCCGCCACCACGGCAGCAGTCCCCGTGGTGCCGAGGCCGCGCCCGCGGTACTCGGGATGAACCCAGACGCCCTGGATCTGTCCGACAGCCGGAGACTGCGACCCGACTTCTGCCTTGAAGATCACCTTGCCCCGCTCGAAGCGCGCCCACGCGCGGCCTGCCGCGATCAGCCCCGCGACCCGACGACGGTAGCCGCGGCCGCCGTCGCCGAGACGCGGGTCGATGCCCACCTCGCCGATGAACATGTCGATCGCCGCGACCAGATACGGCTCGAGTTCGTCGACCCGCACCCGGCGCACCTCAGAGTCCACCGGGCACGTCGGTCGCGACGCCATCGCCATCAGCGGCTGGTGCTCGCGCACGTCGCGCGCCGGACCCCAGGTGTGCTGCAGCCGCCGCCACATCGGCAGCACCAACTCGGCACGGCCGACCATCGAGGAACATCGCCGCGCCGCGCCCATCGCCTTGTCGGCGAACGCCTGTAGATCAGTCAGCGCTCCGCGCAGCGGTATCAGGTTTGCGCCTGCGTAACAAAGGGATTCGTCGGCGCCGCGGCGCGTCCACAACTCGCCGCCGATCGAGGCCGGCTCGATGCCGTGCTCTGCGACGCGGGCCGCGACCATGCAGGCTCCGACCGGATCGGCATCCAGAACCCGCCGCACCGCGGTGGGGTCGCGAGCGACCGACACACGTCGTTCGTCGACCAGACGAAAAACTGGCGGTGCCGACATGGAAGTTCTTTCTGCCGCTCTTTCGAGCCGGGAGTTACCCAATCAGCTTACGGTCACGACCGGTGAACCGGGAGATTCATCCGAACCACGCGTGGTGTCTTTTTCGGCCGCAATCCGCATGGCCTCTTCGATCAGCGTCTCGACGATCTGCGACTCGGGCACGGTCTTGATCACTTCGCCCTTGACGAAGATCTGGCCCTTGCCGTTGCCCGAGGCCACGCCGAGGTCGGCTTCGCGCGCCTCGCCGGGCCCGTTGACCACGCAGCCCATCACCGCGACGCGCAGTGGCACCTCCAGCCCGTCCAGGCCGGCACTGACCTCGTTGGCCAACGTGTAGACGTCGACCTGGGCCCGCCCGCACGACGGGCAGGACACGATCTCCAGCGAACGTGGCCGCAGGTTCAGCGATTCGAGGATCTGGTTGCCAACCTTGACCTCTTCGACCGGGGGCGCCGACAGCGACACCCGGATCGTGTCGCCGATGCCGCGGGAGAGCAGCGCGCCGAACGCGACCGCGGACTTGATCGTGCCCTGGAACGCCGGGCCCGCCTCGGTGACGCCGAGGTGCAGCGGGTAGTCGCACTGCGACGCGAGCAGTTCGTAGGCGGCGACCATGACCACCGGGTCGTTGTGCTTGACGCTGATCTTGATGTCGCCGAACCCGTGCTCCTCGAACAGCGACGCCTCCCACAGCGCGGACTCCACGAGGGCCTCCGGGGTGGCCTTGCCGTATTTGGCCATGAACCGCTTGTCCAACGATCCGGCGTTGACGCCGATGCGGATCGGGATGCCGGCCTCCCCGGCGGCCTTGGCCACCTCGGCGACCCGGCCGTCGAATTCCTTGATGTTGCCGGGGTTCACCCGCACCGCCGCGCATCCGGCGTCGATCGCGGCGAAAATGTACTTCGGCTGGAAGTGGATGTCGGCGATCACCGGGATCTGGCTGTGGCGTGCGATCTCGGCCAGCGCGTCGGCATCCTCCTGGCGTGGGCAGGCCACCCGGACGACGTCGCAGCCCGTCGCGGTCAGCTCGGCTATCTGCTGCAGCGTCGCATTGACGTCGTGCGTCTTCGTCGTGGTCATCGACTGCACGGCGATCGGGTGGTCGCTGCCGATCCCGACGTCGCCGACCATCAGCTGGCGTGTCTTGCGGCGCGGCGCCAACGTCGGCGGGGGCAGGTTCGGCAGGCCCAAACCAACACTGCCGACGGTCATGATGTCTCCTATTGGAAAAGCCTGATCGGGTTGACCAGATCAGCCGTCACGGTCAGCAACATGTAGCCGACCACAACTATCAACACTACGTATGTCGCCGGCATCAACTTCAGGTAGTTCACCGGCGCAGCGGCGGCCATCCCGCGCACCGAGCGGACCATGTTCCGGATCTTCTCGAACACCGCGATCGCGATGTGGCCGCCGTCGAAGGGCAGCAGCGGAATCAAGTTCACCGCGCCGAGCACGAAATTCAGCTGGGCCAAAAAGAACCAGAACGCCACCCACAGCCCCTGGTCGACGGTGTCGCCGCCGATGATCGATGCGCCGACCACGCTGATCGGGGTCTCCGGGTCGCGCTCGCCACCGCTGATGGAATGAACCAGCGCACCGACCTTGGTCGGGATCTTCGCCAGCGACTTGCCCAGTTCGACGCCGAGTTCGCCGGTGAACACGAACGTCGCCGGCACCGCCGACGCCGCGTTGTACTGCGTCGGCCCGATCTGCGGCCCCGCGATGCCGATCGCCCCGACCGTCGACGGAGCTTGGGCGTTCTCCGACGTCCACCGCTGCGTCTGCGCGACGTCGATGGAAATCGTCTGCCGGTTGCCGTCGCGCTCGACGACGATGGGGGTGGGACCGGCGGCCTTCTGCAGTGCGATTCGCGCCTCGTCGAAGGTCTGCACGTCGGTGTCGCCGACCTTGACGATCACGTCACCGGCCCGGATGCCCGCCGCCGCCGCAGGCCCCTGGCCCGTGCACTCGGCCAGCTTGCCCTTCTCGACTTCGGCTGCCACACATGCGGTCTTGCCGACGATCGCGGCGGTGGGCGGGTGCAGGTTCGGCAAACCCCACGCCACCGCGATGGCGTAGATCAGCACCAGGCCGATGAGGAAGTTCATCCCGGGGCCGGCGAACAGCACCGCGGCCCTCTTCCACACCTTCTGCCTGTACATCGCGTAGGGCTCTTCGCCGGGCTTTAGCTCCTCCACCGACGTCATGCCTGCGATTTCGCAGAAACCGCCCAGCGGAACCGCCTTGACGCCGTATTCGGTGGAGCCCAGCTTGTTGGGGCGGCGCGTAGACCACAGCGTCGGACCGAAGCCGACGAAGTAGCGCCGCACCTTCATCCCGGTCGCGCGCGCCACCCACATGTGGCCGCATTCGTGCAGCGCGACGGAGACCAGGATGGCGACGGCGAACGCGACGACACCGAGCACGAACATCATCGGGCGGGTATGACCTCCTGTGCGGCGGCTCGGGCAATGGCGCTGCCGGCGCGGGTGCGGGCCCAGCGCTGCGCTTCGAGTACGTCTTCTACGGTAGCGGGTTCTGCGGCCCACTCGTCGCCGTCGGCCAGCACGTCGCCGATCGTCTGCACGATTGCCGGGAACCGGATCCGGCCGGCCAGGAACGCCGCGGCCGCCTCCTCGTTGGCTGCGTTGTAGACCGCGGTCAAGCAGCCGCCCCGTTCGCCGGCCTGCCGGGCCAGGTCGACCGCCGGGAAGACGGTGCTGTCCAGCGGCTCGAAGTCCCAGCTGGCGGCCTTCGTGAAGTCGCAGGCCGCGGCCACGTCCGGCACCCGGTCCGGCCAGCCCAGCGCCAGGGAGATCGGCAACTTCATGTCGGGCGGGCTGGCCTGCGCGATCGTCGACCCGTCGGTGAAGGTCACCATCGAGTGCACGACCGACTGCGGATGCACCACGACCTCGATCCGCTCGTAGGGCACGGCGAACAGCAGGTGCGTCTCGATCAGCTCGAGACCCTTGTTCACCAGCGACGCCGAGTTCAGCGTGTTCATCGGGCCCATGTTCCAGGTCGGGTGGGCGCCGGCCTGCTCCGGCGTGACGCTGTCCAGGTCGGCCGCCGACCAGCCGCGGAAGGGGCCGCCGGAGGCCGTCAGCACCAGCTTGGCGACTTCGGTGGCCTGTCCCGCCCGCAGGCACTGCGCGAGCGCCGAGTGCTCGGAGTCGACGGGCACGATCTGGCCTGGCCTGGCGGCCTTGAGCACCAGCGGGCCGCCCGC
>JBAPQQ010000115.1:0-3752 GCA_049280695.1 Mycobacterium sp. | reverse complement strand
TCTCCTGCTTTCCGACGCCGGAGACGCTCAAACTGCCGTCTCGCGGCGCGACCGACGCCGACGGCTCGGCGGAAATCTCCGGCTCGCGGCTCGGCGGAAAGGAACCGTCTCCGCCGTACATGCTCGGCCGGGTACTGAAAGTGATTGTGCTGGTGGAGGATACGTTCCCGAAATAGACCAGGATTGCCGACGACCAGACCCACCACACCGAGGATGAACGCCGCAATCACGATCCACCACACCCGGCCGCTCGATCCGCGCCGTGTGGTCCCGAACGAGATGGTGTCAACCATCGGCGGCAGCAGCGGCGGCGGCGGGCCGGCGTAACCGTGTGACACACCCAGTTCTGACGTGTCCGCCTGGTTGGTCAGCGGGCGCTCCAACTCCCGTATCCGCGCTTCGGGGTCGTCGTGCGGCTCCATGCGGAGATGGTCCCACACAGAGCTGCGGTGAACGGGCCCTTCAGCGCTCAGACCGGCGTGGGTTCGCCGACTTTGACCAGCGTCTTGCCGATGTTGGCTCCGGTGAACAACCCGTTGAGGGCGTCCACGCACGACTCCACCCCGTCGAAGATCGTCTGGCGGTGCACCAGCCGCCCCTCGGCCTCCCACCGGCGCAGCGCAGCGAACGCCTCGTCGAAGCGCCCCCACTGGTCGAGCGTGTTGAACCCCTGCATGAGGGCGCTCTTGGCCAGCAGGTTCACATAGTTGGCCGGGCCCGGGTGCTCACCGGTCAGATAGCTGGAGATGACACCGCAGAGCACGACACGCGCCTTGGGGGCCAGCCGGCCCAGCACCGCATCGAGGATCGGACCGCCGACATTGTCGAAGTAGACGTCGACCCCACGTCCGCAGTGCTCCTTGAGAGCCGCCGCCAAATCGCCCGTCTTGTAGTCGATGCACGCGTCGAACCCGAAGTCGTCGACCACCGCCCGGCACTTCTCCGGCCCACCGGCGATGCCCACCACCCGGGCACCGGCGATCTTGGCGATCTGCCCGGCCACCGATCCGGTGGCGCCCGCTGCCGCCGACACCACCACCGTCTCGCCGGGCTGGGGCCGGCCGATGTCGGTCATCCCGAAGTAGGCGGTGGCGCCGGTCGGCCCGTACACCGACATTATCGCCAGCTGGTCCTGCTCGCCGGGCATCGGTGTGCTGAACACGTCGTCGCGGATGATCACGTACTGCTGGAAACCCGAAAGCGTGGTGACGATGTCGCCGACGGCGAAAGCGTCGCAGCGTGACGCCACGACCTCGCCGATGCCGGCGGCGCGGATGACCTCGCCCAGCTGCACCGGTGGAAGGTAGCCCGGCTGGTCGTCGAGCCAGGTCCGCACGGCGGCGTCGATGCCCACGTATGTGTTCCGCAGCAGCGCCTCACCCTCGGCCGGTTCGGGTGCAGCAGTGACGATGAGCTCGGTGTCGCCGGGCCGGACCAGTGCGGTCGGCCGGCGACGCAGCACGATCTGGCGGTTCGTCAGCTCGGACACGATGCAGAACCTACCGAAAGGCTCATCCCGAATGAAGCGGTCCGGCGCCCGACTTGTTACTGTGACGGACCGGCAGCGGCATGTGACCCGAGCGCTAGGTGGCGCGGTGCCGAGCGCCAGGAGCCGAAAGACATGTTGAAGGTCGTCGCCAAGATCTGCATCGCATTTTCGCTGTTGTTGTGCGCGGGCGCCTATCCGGTCTTCGGCGGTTCTCATCCTCCGGAAGAACTCGAACTCGCCCACAACTGGAAGCTCTCACCCGCGGAAGGGCTTGCGGCCAAAGGCACTTCGCTGTCCGCCGGGAATTATGACGACTCGGCGTGGTACTCGATTCGTCGGATGCCCGCGACCGTTCTGGAGGTTCTTCGGGAGAATGGCGTCTACCCCGATCTGTACGTGGGCAAGAACCTCCGCGACGACGTGCCGCAGGACCTGTACAAGCAGGACTGGTGGTACCGAACGACTTTCACGGCACCGGAGCGCCGCACGACGTACGTGTTGGGCCTTCCGGGAATCAACTACCGCGGTGAGATCTGGCTGAACGGCCACCTCGTCGCCGACGACAAGCAGATCGTCGGCATGTACGTCGCGCACGAACTGAATGTGACGCCGTGGATCCGCCCCGGAGAGCCGAACACGCTGGCGGTCAAGGTCACCCCGGAACGGGCGCTGCAGGACGTCGACGGTGTCGAACTCGCCGACAGCTGGAACGACTGGATCAACTGGGACTACCTGGGCTACCAAGGACCGGGTAGGAACGTCTTGCACGGGAATTCGTTTGTGCCCGATCGCAACGCCGGAATCTTCAAGCCGGTGTATCTGACGGCGGTCGGTGCAGTCGGCCTCGGTCCGGCGCTCGTCAACTCCGAGATCCCGCTGCCGCGCACCGATTCCGCGCGCCTGACGATCCGCGCCAACGTCCACAACTACGCCGTGCAGCGCACCCGTGGGGTCCTGCGCGCGACCATAGAGCGGCCCGGCAGGGCCAAGATCGAACTCGAGAAGCTGGTCTCGCTCTCACCGGGAGAAACCCGCGAAGTCACCTTGTCGCCGGACGAATTCGCACAGCTCACCGTCGACCATCCCGACCTGTGGTGGCCTTACACGATCGGCGAGCCGAACCTCTACGACCTGAGGCTGCAATTCCTGGTCAGCAACCAGCCCAGCGACGTCAGCGAACTGCGGTTCGGTATCCGGACCGTCACGCAGGACCGCGACAACCGGACTTCGGGCGACGGCGGCGACTTCTACCTCAAGGTCAACGGCCGCAACTTCCTCGTCCGCGGCGCCGCCTACACGCCCGACCTGCTGTACAAGTACGACCCCGACCGCGAGACCGCGGTACTGCGCTACGCAAAAGACCTGGGGCTCAACATGCTTCGGCTGGAAGGAAAGTTCTCCAGCGAGCATCTCGTCGAACAGGCCGACGAGATGGGCATTCCGCTGATGTTCGGCTGGATGTGTTGCAACCAGTGGGAGAAATGGGACCAGTGGGACGCCGAGGACAGTCGCGTCGCGACGGACAGTCTGCGCTCCCAGATCCTGATGCTGCACAACCACGCGTCGGCGTTCGTCTGGGCCAACGGCAGCGACGGGTTGCCCCCGCCGCCGGTCCTCGCGAAGTACCGCCGGATCCTCAAAGACCTGCACTGGCAGAACGCGGTCGTCGACACAGTCTCCTCGCTGGCCCGGGGCCCCGACGGCTCTGCGCTGTGGGACGGCATCGACATGGCCGGGCCGTACAGCTGGCGACCACCGACGTACTGGTTCAGCGGACGCTACGGCGCCACCTGGGGCGCCTCAGCCGAGCAGGGCAACAACGAACACATCCCGCCGTTCGCGAGCCTGGAGAAGTTCATTCCCCCCGACAAGCTCTGGCCGATCAACGATACGTGGTACTTCCACGCCGGCGCGCAGCCGAGCAACGCCGCGCTGGCCAGCATTCAGCGCGCCGTCAACCGCCGATACGGCCCCTCCACCAACGCCGAGATGTTCGCGAACAAGGCGCAGTTGGCCCACTACGAGTCGACGCGCGCACAGTTCGAGGCATTCGCCGCCAACGGGTGGGCCAGCCACAAGATGACGATCTACTGGATGCTGAACAGTCACTGGCCCTCCTTCTACGGCAACCTGTTCGACTACTACCTGCGGCCGGGCGGGGCCTACTACGGCGCCAAGAAGGGGCTGCGGCCGCTGTCGGTGGTGTTCGACTCCTATGCGACCGACCGCAGCTCCGCCAACGTCACCGTCGTCAACCAGACCC
>JBAPQQ010000114.1:0-5442 GCA_049280695.1 Mycobacterium sp. | reverse complement strand
GTCAGGAGATTCGAAATGACCGACGCATCTGTCCCCGATCCGACACCGGCAGAGCCCGCCGATCCAGACACTTCAGCGCGGCCCGAGGCCGCACTCGCGCCGCCGCCGGCGAACGCCGGCTGGGCCGTAGCTTCGCTGCTCTTCTTTTGGCCGCTCGCCTTTTCGGCGTTCACCCACGCGTTCAACGTCTACCCGCTGTGGGCCGTCGGCGACGTAGCCTCCGCGCGACATGCCTCCGATCGGGTGCGCCGTGTCGGGCAGCTCTCGCTCTGGCTCGCCGGTGGGTTGCTGCTGTTGCTGGCGATCGGCTACACGATCGTGGCGGTGGTGTTGATCACGCATGGCGATGTCGAAACGCCGCGCCACGGGGTGGAGCGCGGTGACGAGTTCTTCCGCGACTTCCGGAGGTGACCCGCGGCGGACGGCGTAAAAGCGAACCCGTGCCCGCGACAAGCTCTAGGGCTGCGGGGCGCGGTGCAGTTCGGCGAGGCGCTCGTAGACGCTGGCGTTCTGCCGGTTGCCGGCCACCTCGGCGTCGCTGAGTTCGCGACGTACGCGCCCCGGCACGCCGGTCACCAGCGACTTCGGCGGCACCACCATGCCCTGCGGCACCAGCGCCCCCGCCGCGATCAGTGAGCAGGTGCCGATCACCGCGCCGTTCATGATGATCGCGCCCATCCCGATCAGCACGTGGTCCTCGACGTCGCAGCCGTGCACCACGGCGTTGTGCCCGACGCTCACACCGGCGCCGATGGTCACCGGGAACTCCTTGTCGACGTGCACGGTGGCCCCGTCCTGGATGTTGGTGCCGGCGCCGACGTGGATCGGCTCGGCCTCGGCGCGCAGCGTCGCGGAATACCAGATGCTGGACCGGGCCGCCACCGTCACCTGACCGATGACCGCTGCGTTCGGAGCGACCCAGGCTTCCGGGTCGATCTGAGGGGTGCGGCCGCGGACCGCGATGATCAGCGACATGTGCCCCTACCGTGCCTTCCAGACGGGTTGTCTCTTCTCGGCGAACGCCAGCGGGCCTTCTCTGGAGTCCTCGGACCTCAGCAGCGTCTTGACTTCACGCATCAACCGCGCCCATTTCGGTTCCTCGTCGGTGACCACTCCGTCATCGACGCCGTAGCCCACCCGCTTGCTCACCTGCACCGCCAGCGGGGCGTTCACCGTGATCCGCGCAGCCAGTGCGAGCGCAGCGTCGAGGCAGGTGCCGTCGGGGACGACCTGGTTGATCATCCCCCACCCGGCCGCGTCGGCCGCCGAGATCGGATCGCCGGTGAACATCATCTCGAAGGCCACCTTGCGGGGCAGGGCGTCGACGATCCGGAACACCCCCCCGGCCGCGGCCACCAAGCCGCGCTTCACCTCCGGCAGCCCGAAGGTCGCTCGCTCGTCGGCCACCACCAGGTCGCTGGCGAGCGCGATCTCGGTCCCGCCGCCCAGCGCGGTGCCGTTGACCGCCGCGATAGTCGGCTTGTCGATGAAGTGGTGGACATACCCTGCGAAGCCCCACTCGCCGTGGTCGGGGTGATAGAGGTTCTCGCGACGTGAGATCGCCTTGAGATCGGCTCCGGCGCAGAAGGATTGGTCGCCCGCGCCGGTGATCACCACAGCCCACACGTCGGGGTCGTTGTTGGCGTGCTCGAGCGCGTCGCCGACCGCGACGCTGACCGCGCCGTTGACGGCGTTGCGCGCGTCGGGTCGGTTGATCGTGATGACCTCGACGTTGCCGCGGCGCTCGACGAGCGCGGCGGGTTCGGTCACAGCAGTTCCACGATGGTGGCGTTGGCTTGGCCGCCACCCTCACACATGGTCTGCAGGCCGTAGCGAATTCCCTTGTCCCGCATGTGATGGAGCATCGTGGTCATGATCCTCGCACCCGACCCGCCCAGCGGGTGGCCCAGTGCGATGGCGCCGCCGTTGGGGTTGAGGTTCTTCTCGTCGGCCCCGATGTCGTGCAGCCACGCCAGCGGCACGGGCGCGAACGCCTCGTTCACCTCGAACACACCGATGTCGCCGATGCTGAGGCCGGACTTCTTGAGCGCCTTCTGCGTGGCGGGGATAGGCGCAGTGAGCATGATCACCGGGTCGGCAGCGGCGAGCACCGCGGTGTGAATCTTCGCAATCGGCTTGAGCCCCAAGGACTTCGCCTTCTCGTCGGTCATGATCAGCACCGCGGCCGACCCGTCGGAGATCTGCGACGAGTTGCCGGCATGGATGACGCCGTCGTCTTTGAACGCCGGCTTCAGCTGGGCCATCTTCTCGATCGGGGTGCCGCGCCTGATGCCCTCGTCCTTGAGCACCGGGTTGCCGTCCTGATCCTTGATCGCGACGATCTGGTCGTCGAAGGCGCCCGAATCCTGTGCAGCAGCGGCCTTCTCATGCGAACCGAGCGAGAACTCGTCGAGCGTGGTGCGGTCGAGGCCCCACTGCTCGGCGATCATCTCCGCGCCGACGCCCTGGTTAGGGTGCACGCCGTAGCGGTCCATGAAGCCCGTCGGGAACGGGTTGCCGCCGCCGGCGAGCGAGGCGCCCATCGGCACCCGCGACATCGACTCGACGCCGCCGGCCACCACCACGTCGTAGTGCCCGGCCACCACGCCGGCCGCGGCGAAGTGGATGGACTGCTGGCTCGACCCGCACTGCCGGTCCACCGTCACGCCGGGCACGCTCTCCGGCCACCCGGCCGCCAGTAGGGACGTGCGCGCGATGTCCATCGACTGCTCGCCGGCCTGGCTCACGCAGCCCCAGATCACGTCGTCGACGATCTCGGGGTCGACGCCGGCGCGCTCGACCAGCGCGTTGAGCACCTGCGAGGACAGGTCGGCGGGGTGGACGCCGGACAATCCGCCGTTGCGCTTGCCGACCGGTGACCGTACCGCTTCGACGATGACGGCTTCAGCCATGACGTTCTCCTATCACCAAGTTGACTTGTGCCGATTGTCGACCAAGGCTGTGCGCGCGCTGCGACCGGGTGAACGAAATCGCGCTCGGCCTCGTGTCAAAGTCGGATCTGTCAAGCTGGACGCATATGACCGCCTCGCGGTGGTGGTGCTGCGGACTGTGGTCGAGGGGTTCCTCAGCGGCGCACCGCGTCGTCGCCATAGACGTGCACCGGTAGGTCGTCGTCCCACGGCTGTCGCGTCGCCATGTCGGCCACGCGGACGTAGCCGCGCTCGAATTCGCCTGTGGCCGCGTCGACTAGCCGGTATTCCTGCGTCTGCCTGTGTATCGGCTGCGCATCCAGCAGGATCACCCGCACCTCGCCGGGTTCGAAGTGACACCGCTCCTGCATCGCGGCGATCAGCTGCTCGTTGTGCATGTGCCCGTCGCCGAAGTTCCATCCGACGGCGGTGCTGCAGAGCCGCTCACCCTCGGTGATGACGTAGTCGTTCTCGTCGCGTCCCGCCAACGCACGGTGTACGAGGGTGAGCAGCGCCTTGCCGTGAGTGTTGAACCCGCGGAAGGCATATCCCTTGTAGAGGAAAATCTGCGCCTGTTCCTCGCTGCCGTAGAACTTCTCCAGCTGTGAGGCCGGCATGCTGGCGATGGCGACGAGACCCTTTTCTATCTTCTCGTTTGCCGACGGCTTCATGCACCAGAACGAGGTGTCCCAGTTACCCGCGTAGTACCGCATGCCGGGAAGAAACGAGATCTTGCGCGGGAACAGGTTTCCGAGGATCACGGTTCCCGCCACCACCGTGAACAGGATCGCCACCGGCACTGGGTTTCTCAGGTCTGCCAGGCCGACGTCAGCGTGCGTCACGAACAACCACAGCACGCCGAAGATCATGAACACGTTCCACTCCAGAGGCACGCCCATCGGGATCGCCGAGAGGATCCCGAAGTGGAAGCACACCATCACGGACGCCGCGATCACCGTCGGCCAGCCGCCGTGGGAGAAGAGCAGCACCAGCGGCACCAGCATCTCGATCGCGGTGCTGAAATGGGCGAGCACACGCGACACCCGTCCGGGCCGCAGGTCGTCGGGAAACCTCTCGAAGAACTTGCGCTTCAGCCACTTCGTCCGGATCAGCGGATTGTTGGACATCATCGTGGAGATCACGAAAGGGAAGTGCTTGTTGAGCTTCGAGGTCGCCGCGCCCATCCAGATGACGAGGAACACCACCTTCGCCGCGACGATCATGTCGGCGCCGGCGAACAAGAATGTCACGGTAAGCGACGCATAGACCTCGCCGCGGGCGGCCAGGAAGATCACCTTGTCACGCAGGCCCAGCACCGCCAGAAGCCCGAGAACTGCCGCGATCTGCCACGTCGGCAGCCGCCCCGGCACTCCCCCGATGCCGTCGGACAACAGGCACACGAGCAGCATCCCCAGCAGCCCGGCATACAGTGCCACGTCGACGGGGGTGCGGCTGGTGCCCCGGGTGAGCGGAATGCGGCCGGGCCAGGGGGGCAGCCGAATCGTGTTGGGGCGCAACCAGTACAGGATCGATCCCATCGGCGGGAAGAACCGGTTGTTCAACGGCCCGAAGCCGCAGCCCAGTCCGACGACCTCGAACAGCATCGTGTACAGCACGACCTTCTGGAAGACGATCGGCTCCGACCACCACGCGCCGATGTCGAAGAACCCGTCGATGCCCTTGGTGGCCAGCGCGAACAGCCAGCCGCCAAGGATGTACAGCAAGATCTTCACGACGTAGAAGAGGTGCATCGCGACGGGCGTGCCGAACCCGACCTCCGCCCAGTGTCGGGCCATCGGGCGGATCTTCTCGCTGCGGCTGCCCTTGCTCCATTCTTCGAAGTCGACGACGGGCATATCCGGTTTCAGAAATCCCATGGGCAAAAGGTAGAACGTGTTACAGCGCCGCCGCCAGGCGTTCGAGGTATTCGTCGACGTCCGGGACGGCCGACTCGGCCGCGTGCACGCTGATCGCGATCCTGTCACCGATGCCGTGGACGCCATGGGTCAGCCCCATCATCGGGGACAGCGCCGGGTAGCCGGCGGTCAGCACGACGGGCCGCCCGCCGAAGGTCAGGCCGGCGGGGCCGCGGTTGACGCTGGACACCACGGTGTTCCCGATGACCACGGGTGAGCGGGCGGCGGCGTCGAATTGCCTAACACCCCAGCGCAGCAGAAGCGCCGGCACCGCCGCGAGCGACCTGTCGCCGGCGGCGAACGCGCGGTGTTCGGCGCGGCCCCGGCGCTCCTGAAGTTCGCCGGCGATCCGATTCGCCCGCTGCTCGAACGGCAATTCCGGGTACAGCCCGATACCGACGTTGCCGAAATGGTTATTTGCTTGTCGCGCAGAGCGTTTGGCCATCGGCACCTCGGCGCCGAGCGCAGAGGCGTCTTCCCCGCGGTCGCGCAGGTACCCCGACAGCGCTTCGGATACCGCGGCCAGAGCCGCCACGGTCACGGTGTGCTTGCCCAGCTCGGAGCGGTGCCGCGCGAACGTCCGTACCGTCGTGACC
>JBAPQQ010000113.1:0-2451 GCA_049280695.1 Mycobacterium sp. | reverse complement strand
CGGAACACCGCGCCGTCCTGCCGGACGGGTTCACTGGTGACCAGATCACCGGCGGCCCGGTGCGGTGGAGCACCGGCCAGCCGCACGCCTCCGCGGACGCGGTGCTGTGGGCGGTCGGCCGGGTACGTCCCAACACCGACTGGCTACCCGCCGAGATCCTGGACGACGAGGGCTTCGTGCGCGTGACGCCCGAGCTCCGGATTCCCGGCCACCCCGATGTGTTCGCCGTCGGCGACGTCGCGGCCAGCGACCCGCTGCGCTCCTCCGCCCGCAACAGGGCGGACGGCCTTGTCGCACAAAATGTTCGGGCGCAGTTCAGCGGCCGGCCGCTGCGCACCTACCGCCCGCCGACGCGGCGATGGGGTTCGGTGCTGGGCATCCAGCCCGAGGGGCTGGAGGTCTTCGCGCCGTCGGGCCGGGCCTTCCGGTTTCCGGCCTGGTCGGTCGACCGAGTGCTGATGCCGTGGATCGTGCGTCGGGGCATCTATCACGGCGTCCGCGAACCCGGCCTCCGCGACATCTAATCCACGGCGGCGACACGCCGAGATGCACCGCCCACGTTTATATTTCGGCGCGAGCCCCGGTCAGTCGGCGCGCGGAATCTCGGCGGCGATGCGGTCCAGCAGCGCGGGATAGCGCTTGGCCTCACGGTGAGGGCCGGGTTTACCGCTGCTGATCAACCCGGCTGCGAGTCCGCGTTCCGGGTCCGCCCAGACGGCGATGTTGGTCAGCCCGGTATGGCCGAACGCTGCCGGCGCATTGCGCCCGAACGGCCCGAACCTGGTCGACCCCAGCATGTAGCCGGTGCCCCACCGCATCGGTGCCAGCCCCACCGCGACGTCCGGCCGCATCCGCCGGCACTGGTTCACCGCGGCCTGCAGGGTTTCCGGGTGAATTAAGCGGACGCCATCGAGTTCGCCTCCGCGACGGAGGATCTCGGCAAACCGGGACAGCTCGTTCGCGGTCGACACCGTGTTGGACGACGGCAGCACGCTGGTCAGGTACTGCGGGGTGTTGGTGAACGGAATGATCTTCTGCAGGTTCCCGCCGACAGCCAGCCGAAAGACCGTCGCGACGGGCTCATGCAACGGCTTGCCCGTGGCTGCACTCGGGGCGACCAGCGAAACATCTTCTGGCGCAACTCCGTAGTTGGTCCACCGAAATCCGAGCGGGTCGAGGATCTCCGTCGCCAGCACCTCGCGGATGTTCCTACCCGTTGCGGCCGAGACGATCTCCCGTACCAACGGACCCCACGTGAGCCCGTGGTAGATGTGCACCAGTCCCGGCGGGTAGATCGGCCTGAGCTCGCCGAGTTTCTCGCGGGTGTACTCGCTGTCGTCCATGCGGCGGAGGTCGGGCCGTGGGCCGGTGTAGATCGGGATGCCTGCGCTGTGGGTCATCACGTGCCGGATCGTGGTCCGGTCCTTGCCGTGGCTGGTGTAGGTGGGCAGGTAGTCGCAGACCCTGTCGTCGAGGGAGAAGAACCCGCGCTCGACGAGCATGTGGACGACGGTCGTGGTGATCGCCTTGGCCGCGGAGTACGCGCAGAACGGCGTGTCCGTCGTCGCGGGGACCTTCTCGGCGTCGGGCGGATCGGACGGCGCGTTGCCCCAGCCGTGCCCGATCGCGCGGTTCAGCACCACCCGCCCGTTGTGCCGCAGGCAAAGCTGGATCGCGGGGTGCATGCCCGCCTGATACCAGTACCGGGCGGCCTGCCAGATGCGCTCGACGGACGCTGGCTCGATGTCGGAATGGTCCTCGTGGCCCACCGACGTCACCGCGTCGAGGTCGGCGGGGACGCGGATCCTGCCGTCCTCGGTCACGTCTGCTTCCTGTGCAGCGTCGCAGTAAGGTGGTCCTGCAACCATTGGCCCATCGCAGCCATGCGCAGCGTGTAGTGCAGCTGGTCGCCGTCGATGCGTATCGAACGGCTCAGTGCCGTCACCTCTTTGGCCGACTCGGTGAGCCCGATCGTCGTCGCGGTCAGTTCCATCTCGATTACGTTGCCGTCGATCGACAGCGTGCCCTCCTGAATCTCGGTGATGCCGTTCGGATGCGCGAGCACCCATTCGACGCGATTAGGCGTCGGCACTCGCACGAAGCCGATCTCCGCGTGCAGCGGGCGGCCGTCGTCGGTGGCCGTCGTCCGCTGTGCGTAGGTCAGGAACGGCTTGCCGGTGTGGCCGAACGTGACTTCGTCGTCATAGCCGAACGGCTGTATCGTCGGATACTCGCCGGTGCCATGCCCTGTCCAGGTGCCCAGCAGCGGGGTCAGCGCAGCGATGCCAGGGTGAAGCTGGGTCACGTCTCCGCTTTCGGCGCGCTGATCCACGGCGGCCACCACTTCAGGTGGTGGCTGGTGTCGCCGACCTGGTCGACGAACATGATCCGGAACCGCGAGGCTATACCGGCGTGGTTGCCGGTGTCCAGGCGCGTGGCATAGGCGTAGAT
>JBAPQQ010000112.1:0-1555 GCA_049280695.1 Mycobacterium sp. | reverse complement strand
GCGCGGAACACTTCGGCGGCTGGTTGTTCGGTCGGTACCGGCGTGGCGACGATGGCCGCCCACGTGCACTGCATCGCAGGCACCACGCGGCTGTTGGTGTCGGCGAACGCCGAAGGCTGTGCCCGTTCCGCATCGTCGATCCGTGAGCGCCACAGGTCTTGTCGCTCAGAATCCACGTGGGTCAGGCCGATTCGGATGTCCAGCTGTCCGGTCAACACCGCATGGCGGATGGCGGCGGACCACAGCACGCAGGCGTCGGCGGAGTCGGGATCGGGATGGGTGAGTCCGGCGATCGCACGGGCTGCTGTGGCGAGTCCCCGTTCGTCGTCGAGATAGCCCAGCGCGACCGGAGCGGCGCGGGTCAACGGGCTGCTGCTGGCATGACCCGGCGTGTCATGGGACGCGGGACCGCGGAGGACCTCCCACGTTTGGGGATCGACGTCCTTGGCGTTGCGCGCCCACCATTGCCACCGTTGGAGAACGGCGGCAACCGACTTCTCGAAGCGCAGATCGGCTCGAGCGGCCAATGATTCGGCAATCGCGACCGCCATCGCGGTGTCGTCGGTCCATTCGCCGGGCCGAAACGGGCCGCGGCCACCTCCGATCATGGCGACCTGGTGGTCAGGCGGCACTAGGCCCCCGAACTCATAGCCAGCGCCGAGTGCGTCACCGGCCGCAGCTGCTGCCAGGACGCCGAGAGCGCGATCACGTTGAATGTCAGTCAGATTGAACTTGGACGGGTCCACGACAACTCCCGGACGATCCGGGCCTTCGGCGAGGAAGGCGCTCTTGCCGGCACCGGTTGGTGCAGGCCGCTTCGTCATCCGAGCCACCCACGAGCGTGGGGTTGGCGCACCGTCAAGTCGGAGCTTGGCGACGGTGTCTCGTGAAGCAGGGTCAGTCTATACCGCGAAACCGACAAGCGGGCTCACCGTGTTGGCCGCATGCTGTACGGGTCCAGATGCTGCCGGTGATGGAGCAGCCCGCGCGTAGGACATGATGATCCGTGTGAGTGCTCTTGCCGACGCGGTACTGCCCCTCGTCAGGACACGGGCTGACATATGGCGATGGAACGTCGCCAATGCGCACGGGGCTCGGATGCACGAGGCCGTCGACATCCTGCGACGAGCCACGTTGGACGACGATCCCACCGACGTTTTCGGGGTGACGCAACGGGCGATCGCATCCGCGCTGAAGGTGATCATGCACGCTGACGACTCCAGCGGAATCATCGGCGACGCCTGCCGCAGTCTGCTTGACCTCCATGCGTTCGTGGCGGCCCAGGCTCGTCCATCGCCAACCAAACTCGTCGACTGGATGCTGAAATTTCAATTCGACGAAGAATGCGACTACTTCACCATCGATCCGGTCGCCTATGCGCCCGCGCTCGGCAGCAAGGGCATGGCCATGTACCGCGCCAAACTCGACGAACGCGCAACGGCTCTCGGTCCGCGTCCGTCTGAAGATCAACGGTGGTCGTCACCAAATTCCCGCGTGTGGTTCACCCTCGACTGGAATGCCCGACGGCTGGCCGTATACGACCGGGACGTCGACG
>JBAPQQ010000111.1:0-14853 GCA_049280695.1 Mycobacterium sp. | reverse complement strand
GCAGCCGTTTGTGGTCGGTGGCCACCGACGCCTGCAGCACACCGTAGAGAGCCGAGACCGCGCCGAGAACCAGCAGCGTGAGACCCCACCAGCGCGGTCCGGGACCTAGCAGCAGCAGGTCGAACCGGATGATGCCGTAGATGCCCATGTTAACCATCGCGGCGCTCATCAACGCCGACACCGGGCTCGGGGCTTCCGGGTGGGCGCGCGGCAGCCACGCGTGCAGCGGCAGCAGACCGGCCTTCGATCCGAACCCGATGACGGTCAGGACGAACACGGCCGTCCTCGCAGCGTCGGATATCCCGGTCAGATCGACGAACCGGTCCGCGCCGCCGGCTGCGGACAACACCATCAGACCAACCAGGATGGCCACGAAGCCGATCTGGGTCATCACCGCGTAGACCAGGGCCGCCGACCGGACGTCGGGGCGGGTGTGCTCGGTCAGCACCAACACCAGCGACGCGACGGCCATCAACTCCCACGCCAACAGGAACGTCGTCATCGACCCCGCGGCGGGCACCAACAGCATCGCCGCCACGAACAGCGGCAGCACGGCCAGTGGCACCAAGCCCAGGTGTCCGAGCCGCGCGTAGCCGATCGCGTAGAGCCCGACGGGGATCGCGACCGCGCCGGTCAGCGCGATGAAGAAGCCGCCCAGCGCATCGAGATCGAACTGCATCCCCGACAACGGCAGCAGCCAGCCGATGCTCACCGAACGCGGCGGCCCGAAAACTCCGACGAGCCCCGCCCACACGCCCAGGCCCCCGATGACCGCCGTCAGAAGCCCTGCGGCGGTAGTGAAACCGCTGTGGCGCAACACCTTCGGGGCAGTTGGCGACGGTGCCGCCAGCGTCGCGGTCACTTTCCGGTCACCGACCGCAGCGCAGCGACGATCTCCCCGGGCGCGGGCGGGCAACCGGGGATTTCAACGTCGACCGGCACAACCTCACCCACTGCGCCCACCACGCCGTAGGCGTCGGCGAAGACGCCGCGATTGAGCGCGCAGTCGCCGCAGGCGATCACCACTCGGGGTTGCGGCGTGGCTGCGACGGTGTTGCGCAGGGGTTCGGCCATGTTGTGCGTCACCACCCCGGTGACCAGCAGGGCGTCGGCGTGTCGCGGGGATGCGACCAGCCGCGCGCCGAATCGTTCCGCGTCGTACACCGGCCCGAACGCGCCTGAGATCTCCACCTCGCAGCCGTTGCAGGAGCCGGCGTCGACGTGTCGGATCTGCAGCGAACCGCGCACTCCCGCAGGCGGTTTCGTAACCGCGCGCGGCGCGGGCCCGGCGGGCTCCACCGCTCGGCCGACCCGCAGCATCCTGCGGATCCAGCCGGTCGTGCCCGCTGTCATCGGCGCCGCTCGCCCGCACGAAGGCCTTTCAGGACCGCGATTCGGTCGGTCAGCATCCGAGTCAGCACCTTGCGCGCCACTGCCAAGAGCTCCGCGATGTCGGGTGAGGCGATCGAGTAGATCACGGTGTTGCCCTCCTTGCGGGCAACGACGACGCCCGCCCGCCGGAGCACGCCGAGCTGTTGGGACAAATTCGACGACTCCAGGCCGACCTCTGGCAACAGCTCACCAACCGAGCGCTCTCGTTCCGCCAGCAGCTCCAGCACCCTGATCCGGGCCGGGTGACCGAGTGTCTTGAAGAACTCGCCCTTGAGTTCGTACAGCGGCTCCAACTCCACAGTTCTCCTGAGAGCTTGAAATTTTCTCTAATTAATCGATTGAAGAATTTATCAGATACTTGAGTGCGAGTACGGCCGGGGTGTGGGCGCCGACTCGCCAGACACGGTTGCCCTGCAGTTTGGTTGGTCGCCGTGCGAGCTCGGGCGACACGGAAACCTCGTCGGTGGCTTGCGAGTAGTTCGTTTACCGTCGTGTCGTTGTCGCGACCGGACGCGGCCATCATCGCAGGGTGGGCGAGTCCGGCCGGCGATTCGGCCCACTCACCTACGTGACACGGCCTCGGCTTCGATCACTCACCGCGCGGATAGGTCGCCGCGGCCAGCTCGAGGATCACGTCCCGGTCCGCCGGCACGAGGAACCCGGACGCGATGGCCTCATCCAGCGACTCGGTGAACCGCTCGATGTACTCCGCCGCACCGCCCGGGTAGAGGCGGCCAAGCGTGGCGGCGTCGAACGGCTCGCCGGAGCCGAACAGATGCGACAGCGGACTCTCGCCGGTGCCGACCCCGGATGTCCGCGCGATCGGCACGTCCACCCACGGCGTGCGCACACCGCCCGTGGCGAGTCCGTTCTGATCCAGGACCAGCTGCGGCGGCTCGGCGTCGCTCATTTCCAGGCGCGCGGCTTCCACCGGAGCAACACCGGTGCGTATCCAGCGGTGCAGCCCGGCGATCGCCGCCTGCAGGACGTAGTGGTGCTGCGGCGCGAAGTTGATGTAATGCGGCAACTGCTGCCCCATCAGGCTGTTGGTCGGGGCGTACGCCGCCACGAGCTCCTCCAGCGGCGCGGAACCGGTGTCGATGCGGCCCACCTGGATGGTGTAGTTGTCGGCATGCGCGGTGCCGGGAATCTCCCACGCCCGCAGCCGTTCGGTGTCGGCTTGTCGTGCCAAGTAGTAGCCCGACCGCACACCGCCGACAACGTCCGTTTCAGTCAGCACGGTCATCACCGGGGCACGCAGATCGGGACGGAACTTCACGGCGTCGGAGTCGTGTGGCTGCGCCAAGATCGAGCTACCGTCCAGCGGTGCGGCCGGCCCGAATCGAGAATGGACCAAGAAGCCGTCGTACACCTCGACGAGCGGATCGACGGCGTTGACGTACGTCGTCAAGAACATCGCCGACTGCGACTCACCCACGCCCACAACGTATTCCGGCGTCAGCCCACCCAGCACACCGGACTCGCGAATCAGCCGCCCGACCTGGGTGAAGATGTCGTACGAAAAGGCGTCCTCGGGGTGACTCAGATGCCAATACCGCTCCGGATCCTGCTTCTTCAACGACATGTCGAAACCAAGGCTTGGACCGCCCTCGACGCCGACTTGTTGCGCCGACACCGCGACGTACGCGTAGCCCTCGCGCACCAGCTCGCGATGCGCCATGAACCAGACGGCGGGAGCGTCGATGCCACCGCTGACGTTGAGCCACTCGACGACGACGGTTCCGTTGAACTTTGCGGCATCCGATGGCTTCAGGACGACGAACCGAGTGGTGTAGTCCGCCGCACCCGAAGGTTCTGCGTCCCAACGCCCATCGGGACCATGCTCCCCCACCGGGACGTAGGAGGATGCCGACCCCGAGACGAAATACTCGTCGTCCGTATAGCCCAAACTGGTTATGTCGTACGAGCCGAGCAGCAATTTCGGCTCGCCCGGTGCGTGGGTGACGGTGGGATTGGTCATGCCGACGACCATAGCGACTCGGCGCCGTCGAAGGACAATGGGGACATGTCCCATCGAAACCCATCCGGTGCCCCGTGAGCACACGCGCCGAAATATTCGTCACTGCAACGGAACTGGCACAATCCCTTGAATCGGGCGAGCCGGTGACGATCCTCGACGTGCGGTGGCGACTCGACGAACCCGACGGCCTGACGGCCTACATGAACGGCCACATCCCGGGCGCGGTGTACGTGTCGCTCGAAGACGAACTCACCGACCACACCGTCACCCGCCGCGGACGCCATCCGCTGCCGTCGGGCGCAGCCGTCGAGGCGGCCGCGCGACGGTGGGGGGTCCGGCGGGGCGTGCCGGTCGTGGTGTACGACGATTGGAACCGCGCCGGTTCGGCCAGGGCCTGGTGGGTCCTCACCGCCGCGGGCATACCCGAGGTGCGCATCCTCGACGGAGGGCTCGGCGCATGGCTGGCCGCTGGCGGTGCGGTTCACACCGGAACCGTGGCGCCCAAGCCGGGAGACGTGACGGTTCGGCACGGCGATCTCCATACGGGAGCGCGGGCCACGCTGACCGCCGACGACGCCGCCGCGACATGCTTGGTCGACGCGCGCGCACCCAAGCGGTTTCGTGGCGACGTCGAGCCCGTCGATAAGATCGCGGGTCACATCCCCGGCGCAACCAATCTGCCCAGCACCCGCCTGCTTTCCGATGACGGAACATTCCTCCCGGCAAGGGATCTCACGAGCCTGCTCGCGGAACGAGGTGTGCAGGGCGACGTCGGCGTGTACTGCGGGTCAGGTGTCACCGCAGCCGTCGTGGTCGCGGCATTGGCCTCCACCGGTGTGGACGCCGCACTGTATCCGGGCTCGTGGTCGGAATGGAGTTCGGATCCTTCACGACCCGTCGCCCGCGGAGCACGTTGATCGGCACAGCCCGAGGCCGGCTCGATCAGGCGCCCGACTGCGCCGACTGCGTGATCGCGATCAGCGCACCGGGTCGGAACCACCGCATGATGTCCACGAGGGTGGAGTCGTCGATCGCGACGCAGCCCGCAGTGGGACCACCGTCCGTGGCGTGGAGGAAGAAAGCGCCGCCGTTGCCTGGAATGCGCTCCTTGTTGACGCCCATCACGACCGCATGCCGGTATTGCGGGATGTCGAGGTTCTCGGTACCGCTGGCGGGCGACGTGGCGAAAGGGCACTGCGCTTCCTTGCACACCTGCATCGTGTTGTAGGTCGGGCTCGTCATATCGCCGTCCCACCAATGATCAGGCCCCACCTGGACGTACTGCAGACCACCGCCCGGATTCGGCGCCGTGCCGAACGCGAAGTCGAGCGTGAAGATGCCCATCGGAGTGAGCCGGTCGCCGTCGTGGTGCTCGCGGGCCATGCCGTTCGCGCCGATCCATGCCGGAATCCCGACGCGGACGGGTTGCCAACCCGTCCCGCCGCGCTCCCAAACGTCGACCTTCGCCGATGAATCACCCACTCCGACAACGGAAATCACCTGGGTGGCATTGCCGACCGAGGGGCCGAACCACGGCCGGTACTCGGCGTGAGCGGGCGCAAGACTCAGCCCGGCCCATATCGCCGCGGCGGCGCATAGCACTAACAGCGATCGGCGCACAGGTCCATGATCGCATTGACCTCCACGACGGCCGAACCGGCGACGCCGCTAGTTGCCGTGCACATCGGCGTCCACAACTCCGCGATTCAGCCTTGCGTCCGGAACTACGATGGGCCCATGCCGTGGGATGAAACCGAACGCGAGAAGCGCATAGAAGGCATGTTCCGGGCCAAGGAGATCGAGGAGCAGGAGCGCTTGCGCCAGGCCTCGGCCGAAGAGGACGCGCGCGAGCACGCGCGACAGGAACTCCGCGTCCGCACCGGCCTGCCCGACCCCCAGCTCGACGAACTCGAGTCGCTGGGCTTCACCCCCGAAACGGTCAGCCTGCTGCCGCTCATCCCCGTCCTCCAGGTGGCCTGGGCGGAAGGCAAGGTGACTGACCCCGAGCGCGCGGCGCTGCTCAGCCTCGCCCGCTCGCGCACCATCGCGGAGGGAAGCCCTGCCGACCGCAAGCTCAACGAGTGGCTGTCGCACAAGCCGGCGGAGAAGGTGTTCGCATCGGCGGGACATCTGATCGCCGCGATGCTCTCGGGTCCGAGCGCAATGAACTTGTCGGCCGAAGAGGTGGTGAACTACTGCGAGGTCATCGCGTCCGCGTCGGGTGGCATGCTCGGCATCCACCGCGTCTCATCCGAGGAGCGGGCGCTGATCGCGTCGATCACGTCCGAGCTCAAGGGCCGGACGACGTAGCCACGTCCGCACGACTGAAGGCCAGTTCGATGTCCGCTAAGCCGTCGGGGCGGACGGCCGTCGCCGTCGGCGCTGTCCTCGTTGCGCTCGCGACGGCTTGCGCGCGCGGGGATGTACCACAGACAGACCTCAGCGACAGCCCGCAGCCAGCGCAGACACCACAGGCGATTCCCACACCCACGCAGACGCCGGATCCGGCTCCCACACTCGACATTCCAGAAGTCTCCAAGCTCGTCAACGATGCCATTGCCGCGAACAGGCTGCCGGGCGCTGTGGTTGTGGTCGGGCACGACGGCAAGATCGTCTTCCACCAGGCTTACGGTTCGCGCAAGCTCGCCGGAGAGCCGGGGCTGGACGGATCGCCCACACCCGCCGAGCCGATGACCGAGGACACGATCTTCGACATGGCATCGCTGACGAAGCCTCTCGCGACGGCGACCGCCGTCATGCAGCTCTACGAACAGGGCGAGGTTCAGGTCGACGCCCCCGTGCAGCAGTACCTGCCTGACTTCAATACGGCCAACGACGCACAGCGCGCCGACGTGACGGTTCGCATGTTGCTCACCCACACTTCGGGCGAACCGGGAGACGTAGACCTCAGAGATCCCTGGGGCCTGGACGGAGCCGACAAGCCGGAGGGCATTCACCGTGCGCTCACCACTCCATTGCAGTCGCGTCCGGGCGAGGTCTTCCGCTACTCCGACATCAATTTCATTCTGCTCGGCGCGCTGATCGAGAAAGTCACCGGCGAAACAGAAGACGTCTACGTTCGGCAGAACGTGTTCGCGCCGCTCGGCATGCAGGAAACCCGCTACCTCCCGCCGGCCAAAGCCTGCGGGCCGCACCAGCTGAGAGGAGCGGCGATCGGTTGGGCTCCCGCGAACGGGAGCGTCGCTTGTCCTGAAGGCACATGGAGCATCGATCTTCTGCCGCACATCGCCCCGACGGCACGTGACGAGGAAGGCCGAGCCGAGCCGGACAAGAACCCCGACCTCGACTACCTGCTCCGCGGCACCGTGAACGACACCACGGCGCGCCGCATGGGCGGCGTAGCCGGACATGCCGGCCTTTTCTCGACCGCGCACGACGTCAGCATCTACGCGCAGGCGCTGCTCGATCAGCTCGCGGGCCGCCCGAGCAAATTCCCCCTGGCGCAAGCGACTTCGGAGTTGATGACAAGTCCGCAGCAGCCCGGACACAGCGCTCGACAACTCGCGGCAGCCAACGATGCGTTCCGGGAAGCCGTCGCCAACAGACCGAATACAGCGGATCCGCTGCTCGCTCCGAGCTATCCGGCGATCAACGGGCAGAACCTGCGCGGCCTCGGCTGGGATATCGATACGTACTTTTCCAGGCCGCGAGGCATCATCTTTCCGATCGGCAGCTTCGGCCACACCGGCTTCACCGGCACCATGCTCTGGATCGACCCGGGCTCAAATACCTACGTCATCCTTCTCTCGAACTCGATCCACACGCGGGGAAGCCCACCCGTCGGGAACCTGGCAGGCGAAGTGGCGACGACGGCAGCCCAGGCCCTGAGCCTTTACGGGAGCTAACCTCGCTGAAGTGCGCTCGCGCCTAAGAGCTGGAGCGCGATACCGTCGACGTCATGCGCAGCGTCATCGTCCTCGCACTCGGCGTGCTCGTCGCGCTGGCCGGTCTACTGTTCACGCTGCAGGGCTTCGGGGCGGTTTCCGGCAGCCCGATGAGCAACACCACCACGTGGTCGATCCTCGGCCCGATCATCGCGCTGATCGGCATCGCCGTCGCGTTCGCCGGCTGGCGCTGGCGCAAGTAGGCGCGTTCAGCGCTTCTTGGGGTGCAGCAGCGCATCCGTTGACGACGGCTGCTGAGTCTTGGCGCGCTTCTCCGCGCGCTTTTCCTTGAGGGACTTACCGGACTTCTTCGTCATCGTCTGCCGGGGCGACTTGTCTGACATGGGTGACCCGATCGATTGGAGACCTGGACGGTCCCGACGCATCGACCCTACGCCTGCAGCCTGGCGTTTCGGCCCGAGCTCGCCGATGAGATACACTGACAGCAACGTTGGCCTCTGGACTTCATCTGCCAACACGTCGTGCGACGCCCTCATCCAACGCAATTCGTAGCGCGGCGATCGATATTGCCCACCGGCAATCTCGCTACCCTGTGCTCGTTGGCGCGCGGAAACCGTCGCGACGATCGGGCACACCCGATGCCTGAAAGACATCCAAAAATGACATCCGACAAGACCTTTGCCGACCTCGGCGTGCCCGCACCTCTGATCGGCGTGCTCGCCAAGGACGGCATCACCCGTCCCTTCCCGATCCAAATCGCCACCCTGCCCGACAGTCTCGACGGCCGCGATGTCCTCGGCCGCGGCAAGACCGGCAGCGGCAAGACGCTCGCCTTCTCGATTCCGTTGGCCGCCAGGCTTTCCCAGCACACGCGGCGGCCGTCGCGACCGTCGGGTCTGGTGCTGGCGCCCACCCGTGAACTGGCCACCCAGATCACCGCGACGCTGCAACCGCTGGCAGCGGCCACCAACCTGAGAGTCACCACGATCTTCGGCGGCGTGCCGCAGGGCCGCCAGGTCACAGCGCTCAGGGCCGGCGTCGACATCGTCGTGGCCTGCCCGGGCCGGCTCGAGGACCTGATGAAACAACGCCTGATCAGCCTCGACGCCGTCGAGATGACCGTCATCGACGAAGCCGATCACATGGCCGACCTCGGCTTTCTGCCCGTCGTCACCCGCATCCTGGCCGCCACACCGGCCAACACCCAGCGGCTGCTGTTCTCCGCGACCCTCGACAACGGCGTCGACAAGCTCGTCAAGCGCTTCCTGCGCAACGAGGTGCTGCACTCCGTCGACGAGATCACCGCGCCGGTGACCGCGATGACCCACCACGTCTTCCACGTCGCCGGTGCCGCAGCCAAGAAGGAACTCGTGCACCGCCTCGCGTCGGGCACCGGCCGCCGAATCCTGTTCATGCGCACCAAGCATCACGCACGCAAGCTCGCCAAGGAGCTCACCGCAGCCGGGATCCCGTCAGTGGACCTGCACGGCAACCTTTCCCAGCCGGCACGTGACCGCAACCTCGCCGCGTTCAGCACCGGCGAGGCCCGCGTGCTGGTCGCCACCGACATCGCCGCCCGTGGTGTGCACGTCGACGAGGTCGAGTTGGTGGTCCACATCGACCCGCCCGCCGAGCACAAGGCCTACCTTCACCGGTCCGGACGCACCGCGCGTGCCGGAAACGCCGGCGACGTCGTCACCGTCGTGCTGCCCGAGCAGCGGAAAGACACCCAGGCGCTGCTGCACAAGGCCGGCATCCGGGTCGCCCCGCAGCACGTGGCCGCCGACTCGGCTGCCGTGCATGCGCTCGTCGGCGAGCTCGCCCCGTACCGCGCTCCCGCACCGATAACCGTTCCGCCACAACCATCTGCGCGTCAGCCCCGTCCCGCCGGTCAGCGTCGTCGCCGGTCCCGCCGCCCACAGCGGACCCTCGCGCCGCGATAACCCGCGATTGCGGTGCGCCTACCGTGTATCCTGACCGAGGATGTTTTTTGGTACATCCTTGAAATGAGAGAAGTAAGTAGATGGCACAGGGAACTGTGAAGTGGTTCAACGGTGACAAAGGCTTCGGCTTTATCACCCCCGACGACGGCGCCAAGGATGTCTTCGTCCACTACTCCGAGATCCGGGGTAACGGTTATCGCACGCTCGAGGAAAATCAGCGTGTGCAGTTCGACATCGAGCAAGGTCCGAAAGGTCCCCAGGCAGTCGGAGTGACCGCGGTCTAGCCGATCCACACACGTCACGGTGGGCTGGTGCGTTGTCCGCACCAGCCCATTGGTGTTTCTAAACGTTCAGATCGAGTCGCCCGGTCCACACAGCGCTCTCCTCCTGCGCGGCGCGCACCACATTGTCGGCGGTCCGAAACACCTGGGTGTCGCGTTCGCCGAGGGGCATCGGTATGTGGGCTGCGCGGCGCAGCACCATCCAGCCCAGTGGCGCGGCCGTCATGTGGGGCACCACCAGCAACGTGGCGTGAGCGAGCGACCCGGTGACGACCATCAGCCGCTGCGGCTTGGAGGTGCGACCGGGAATCACCATTGCCCCGTAGCACATGGAGTTGAGGTCAGGCGCGCACTCTGTGGACGACCAGTTGATCGTGATGTCGACGATTTCGCCCAACGGACGATGCAGCGCCTCGATGAGCGTGGGCAGCTCGGCGGCCACCGACCCCGTGTGAGGCCACCACGCCCCGTCGATGTCCTTGCCCAGCGAGGTGTGCAATGCGACCCGAACGGGGCGAGCCGAGCGGCGCGACCCCGTCAGGCCGTTCACGATGAAGGTTTTGAGGTAGGAGCTTTCGGTTCGGGGCGATCGGAGAACGTGGGGTATTCCGCGGGTTCTGAGCGCTTGTCGTGCGCCACCGGTTCCGGTACGTCCGGATGCGAAAACATCGGGGATTCCATCAGGGGCAGGTCCTTTTCGAATTAGCGGAGCCATCGCACGCTGATCGTTTCGAATTGTTTTTACGATTCGGGATCACCGCTAAAACCAGACGGTCCGCTTTCGAGTCTACACCGGGCGTTTAGACGCCGCCGGGATGGCCGCCAGTCCCACGACAACCGCCGTCAAGTGGCCCACCTCGGTGAAGGTCGGCCTGAGAGCGGCATTGACGGCCAACGCGAGCACGCCCGCCGCCTGGCATCGGAATCGCCACCGCCGCTGGATGTGTCCGGATGCGGCGCCGGCCACCCCCAGGACGAAGTAACTCACCCCGACGTCCCGCACATTCACCAGCCGCCTCGGCGCATCGGCCTTCCTGATCGACTGCCGCAGATAACCTTGCCCCACATACGTCGCGATGACGTGCGCCGCCGCACCGATGAAAAGCCAACGCCGCCAACCCAACCGGCGCTCGGCCGGAGCGACGACGCCGACGAAAGCCGGTACGTACGGCCACCATCTGCGGTCGTCGAGCCAGAACAGGCTCGTCACCAGCACCCGCAACGGTTCGTCGCGCAGCCGGGTCAGGTTGGTCGAATGGCGCTTCTGAATCTGTCGCGATCCCCGTTGTCCCGCCGTCCGCTGAACCCGAGTGGTGACGAACAGGACGAGCAGCCACGCGAAACTCAGCGGAGCGCTCGTGATCGCGCGCACGGGCACACCTTTCATGAAGCCAACCTAGTGACTCCCGACGGCCGTGCGCTTGGGCGCGGTGCCCGACACTCATAGGATCAGTTCCACAAGTCGACCATCGAGCGGGGGCATGCCGGTGCTGAGAACCGGAAAGGGGTTTTCCGACGTCGTCGTCACCGCCGTCGCGTCGACGACCGCCCTTGCGCCCGACGCCGACGCGACCTGGCGGCAACTGCTGGAAGGCCGCAGCGGTATCCGGCCGCTGAGCAGGCCGTTCGTCGAGGAGTTCGACTCCCCGGTGCGCATCGGCGGCGAACTCCAAGAGGACTTCGACGAGCAACTGGACCGCATCGAGCGGCGCCGCCTGGGCTTCATGCAGAAGATGTCCACTGTGCTGGCCCGCAGACTCTGGGCCGCCGGCGGTTCTCCCGAGGTCGACACCAGGCGGCTGGTGGTGTCCGTCGGGCTTGCGCTGGGCAGTACCGAGGAGATCCCTCGTCAGCACGACGACTGGGAGCAAAAGGGCCTGCGGGCGGTGTCCCCGCTGACCGTGCAGATGCACATGCCCAACGCAGCGCCGCGGCGGTGGGCCTGGACCACAAAGCCAAAGCCGGAGTCATCTCCCCGGTGCTCGCAGACGCGTCCGGTGCCGCGGCCATCGCCCTGGCGTGGCGGCACATCGTTTTCGGCGACGCCGACGTCGCGATCTGCGGCGGCGTCGAGACCAACATCGAGGCCGTGCCCGTCGCGGCGTTCACCAAAACTCGGAATCCTGTCCACCACCAACGACGACCCGCCCGGCGCCTGCCGGCCCTTCGACAAAGACCGCGACGGCATGGTGCTCGGCGAAGGCGGCGCGCTGCTGCTGATCGAAACCGAGGAGCACGCAAAGGCGCGCAGCGCGGTGTACGCACCCAAGGCGGCGGGCCAGTCGCTGGGCGCTGCGGGTGCGATCGAAGCGGTGCTGACCGTGCAGGCGCTACTGCACGGCGTCGTGCCGCCGACCCTCAACCTGCACACCCGCGACCCCGAGATCGACCTCGACGTGGTCGCCGGACAGCCGCGCCGCGGCAACTACCGCTACGCCGTCTCCAACTCCATGGGCATCGGCGGGCACAACGCCGCGCTGGTCTTCGGCGCGCACTGACGGTGACCCGCCTCGACCGCTTCTTCGAGATCGCTGCGCGCGGATCGACGATCGGCACCGAAATACGCGGCGGCGTCGTCACTTTCATCGCCATGGCCTACATCGTCGTGCTGAACCCGATCATCCTGTCGGGCACCGCCGACGTCGACGGCCACGAACTCGCGTTCACACAGGTATCCGCGGTGACGTCGATGGCGGCAGGCGTGATGACGATCCTGTTCGGCGTCGTCGCCCGGCTGCCGTTCGCGTTCGCGGCGGGGCTGGGCATCAACTCGTTCCTCGCCAGCTCCGTCGTCGGTGACCTGACCTGGCCCGAGGCGATGGGCCTCGTCGTCATCGACGGCCTGATCATTCTGGCCCTGGCCGCCACCGGGCTGCGCAGACTCATCTTCGACGCCGTGCCGATGCCGATGAAACTCGCGATCACCGCGGGCATCGGGCTGTTCATCTTGTTCGTCGGGCTCATCGACGCGGGCTTCGTCGGCTCCACGCGACTGCCGTCGCCTCCGGTGGGCCTCGGCGCCGACGGACAGGGCTCGATCAACGCCGTCCCCACCGTCGTCTTCGCCGTCACGCTCCTGACGACCGGCATCCTGATGGCGCGAAAAGTGCGCGGCGCCATCCTGATTGGGCTCGCGGCCGGAACCGTCGTCGCCGTCGTCGCCGAAGCCATCTGGCACCTCGGGCCCGCCGCCGAGAACAAGGGCGGGTGGAGCCTGTCGGTGCCCACCCTGTCGGGTTCACCGTTCGCGCTGCCCGACCTTTCCCTCGTCGGTGACGTCAGCCTGAACAGCTTCAGCCGCATCGGCATTCTGGCCGCCGTCATGCTGGTGTTCACGTTGGTGTTCACCAACTTTTTCGACGCGATGGGCAGCTTCACCGGCCTGGCCCGGCAAGCCGGACTCTCCGACGAGCAGGGCAACTTCCCGCGCCTGCAGGCCGCCCTGGTGGTCGAAGGTGCCGGCGCGGTGGCCGGCGGTGCGGTGTCGGCGTCGTCGAACACGGTTTTCGTCGAGTCGGGTGCGGGCATCGGCGAGGGTGCCCGCACCGGCCTGGCCAGCCTGGTGACGGGCGGATTGTTCTTGGCCGCAATGTTTTTGACGCCGTTGGCGGCGATCGTACCGTCCGAGGTGGCGGCGGCCGCGCTCGTCGTCGTCGGCACGATGATGGCTTCGGTGTTGCGTGAGATCGACGTCTCGGACTTCTCCGTGGCGCTGCCTGTGGTACTGACGGTCGCGGTCATGCCGCTGAGCTATTCGATCGCCAACGGCATCGGCGTCGGCTTCATCGCGTGGGCGGTGGTGCGAAGCGCGTCCGGCAAGGCCCGGGAGATCAGCCCGCTGCTCTGGGTCGTGGCTGCCGGGTTCCTGCTGTACTTCGCGCGGGGCTGGATCGACACGCTGATCCGCGTGTAGTAGGCAAGAAGGTGATGGTCGCTGCGGGGGAACAGGTCGAGTCGGCGGTTGAACACCAGACGGCGCGGGGAATCGTCGTCGGCGTCGACGGGTCGCCGCGGGCGAACAACGCCGTGCGGTGGGCCGCGCGTGAGGCAGTGATGCGCCGTACCCCACTGACCTTGGCCCACGTGCTGACCAAACCTGTCGCCAGCCGGTTGGGGTGGACGTTTTCGACGGCTCCGCTGCCTGCGGACTTCGGCAAATGGGAGCAAGACGAACAGGCCCGGCGACTTCTCGACGAAGCCATGAAGCTCGTCGAAGACGACGCCGAGGACAGCGGTCCGCCAGAAGTCAACGGCCAGGTTTCTACCACCGGACCGGTGTTCTCGTCCGCGGTGTCCGCGCTGGTCGACCTGACCGAGGAAGCCGAGATGATCGTGGTCGGATCGCGAGCACAGCCCGGGGCCCTGCGCAGTCTTCTCGGATCGGTGGGCACCGGGCTGGTGCACCACGCCCATTGCCCCGTCGCGGTGATCCCGGACCATGATCCCGACGAGCTCGCGGCGTCGCAGGCACCGGTGCTGGTGGGCGTGGACGGTTCACCGGCCTCGGAGTCGGCCACCGCCATCGCCTTCGACGAAGCCGTTTGGCGGGGCGTGGATTTGGTGGCCCTGCACGCCTGGAGCGACGTCGACGTGGCCGACTCCCCGACCGAGGACTGGTCTGCGATCGAATCCAACGCGCAGGAGAACCTGGCCAAGTGGCTGGCACCCGGGCGCGAGCGTCATCCCGACGCCACGGTCCGACCCGTGGTGGTCCCCGACCAACCGGCGCGCCACCTGCTCGCCCAGTCCGAGGACGCCCAACTCGTGGTGGTCGGCAGCCGCGGCCGCGGGGGATTCGCCGGGGCGGTGCTCGGCTCCGTCAGCACCGCCCTCGTCCACGGCACCCACGCCCCGGTGATCGTCGCCCGCGACACCTAGGCCGCCGGCGTCACGGGAGCGTCGCCAGGCGGTGGGTTACTCGCCAGCGTCGTGCTTCGACGGCGTGGAGGCGTTGGATGCCGGGCCCGGGTCCGTCTTCGACGCGAAACCGCTCGAGATGCTTCGAGTGAAATCGTTGGCGGCCGAACCGATAGCGTTCGTCACGTTGCTCACCGCGCTCTGAAGCGGCCTGCCAGCGTTGGGCGACGAACCGCTGGTCGTGCTCGGTGACGACGTAGCAGCTTGATTGCCGGACGGCGGTTGCAACGCGAACGGATTCTTCAGCGTTGTCGAAGTGTTGCGGACGGGAATCGGCGGCGACGACGAGTTCGAGAGCCGGGCCGGGGTCGGGGCCGAGACAGGCTCAGCGGCAACGGTTTCGGGCTTGATCGTCGTCCTCCGTGGGGCGGCGGACTGCACGTTCGACACCAGCCGGGCTGCCGGCTGATCGGCTCGGCTGACTGGGGCAGGCGCCTCCGGCAGCGGTGAGCTAGGCGGCGCAACGCGATTCA
>JBAPQQ010000110.1:0-2657 GCA_049280695.1 Mycobacterium sp. | reverse complement strand
CAGGAGGCCGCCGACGCCGCACGGGCCGCGGCCGAGCGGGCCTCGGTGTTGATCGCCGCCCCGCTGGGCCTGTGCTACCTGCCTGCGTTCGTCTGCCTGGGCATCGTTCCGGTGGTTGCCGGGCTGGCCGGCAAGGTGCTCGGCTCAGGGCTGTGGTGAAGACGACCAAAAGTGAAGGGAGACAACAACGATGGTGATATGGCAACAGCTGCGGGCGCGCCTGGCGCTGCTCGTGGCGGACGAGGACGGCATGTCGACCGTCGAGTACGCGATCGGCACCATCGCGGCTGCAGCGTTCGGTGCGATCCTCTACACGGTGGTGACCGGCGACTCAATCGTCGGCGCGCTGACCAACATCATCAGCCGCGCGCTGAACACCAACGTCTAGCCGGCGATGCCGGCGCCGTCACGGTCGAAGCGGCGTTCGGGATCGCCGCGCTGGTGGTCGTGCTCGTGCTGTGCGTCGCAGGAGTCACCGCCGTGTCGATGCAAGTCCGCTGTATCGACGCTGCGCGCGAGGCCGCTCGACTGGTGGCTCGGGGTGACAACGCCGGCGCAGAGGTCGCGGCCCGACGCATTGCGCCGCCAGACGCCGAGCTGGAGCTGCGCCACGACGGCGACTTCGTCGTGGCGCGCGTCAGCGCACGCTCGGTTCTGTTGCCGGGCGTCGCGGTCACCGCGGAGGCCCTGTCGCTCCAGGAGCCGACCGGCAGATGACCGAGGTTCGGCCAGCATCACCGCCGCGGCGTTCATGGCCGTCCTGCTGGTTGTCACGTTCGGCGCGGTGCAGATCGGGTCGGCGGTGATAGCTCGTCACCGCGCGCAGGCCGCCGCCGACATGGCCGCGTTGGCGGCGGCCACTCTCATGCCCGCGGGGGTGCCGGCCGCGTGCGGCGAGGCGGCGGCGGTGGCACGCGCGATGCGCACCGTCGTCAGCACCTGTTCCGCCGAGGCGCTCGACGTCACAGTCGCCGTCGAGGTGCGATTGCCCTTGGTGCTGGGCAACTTCGACACGGCGCGCGCAGTGGCGCGGGCGGGACCGCTTCCCTGAGATTTCTCTGATCGAACTACGGATTTCATCGTCAAAGGTCCGTAGTTAGTCCGTCCAACTGGCTTCGCACAGCACACCGGCTTGCGCATCCCGTTCGGACACGATAACTTTCGCGTGCACCCGAGCAATCGGGATGGGGAACGGAATGCGTTGTCAAACCGATCCCCGTGTCTGCCGTAACTGGCATGACCGCTGTCTTCAGAGGTGAGGAGAGCGGCCCATCGGTTGGCATGTCGTCAATCCGTGGAGACGCCTGTCGAGGGGTCGGTCGTCACCAATGGATGGGTCGGGGGGCCTTGCCCGTGATCAGTTCAAATGGGCGGCGCAGTTAGTGCCGTGCACGTTGCGGTTATCTGACTCTCGGCTGGTCGGTGATATCGACGTCGGCCGAATCACCCTCCGCGACTTTGTGGTTCATGTCGCGGCATGAGCCGCACAACCCGATCTGATCTCCCGTCGCCGCTCAGTTCTGACAACACGAGCCGCAGCAACCGCACGGCGGCGTGTTTGTCCAGTGGGTCGTTGCCGCTGCCGCACTTCGGCGACTGCACACACGACGGGCACCCGGTCGGGCACTCGCATGCCTCGATGGCATCGGCCGTCGCTGACAGCCACGTCGCCGCCTGGCGGAATCCCCGTTCGGCGAATCCCGCACCACCGGGATAACCGTCGTAGACGAACACGGTGGGCAAGCCGGTGTCGGGTCCGACGGCCGTCGACAACCCGCCGATGTCGCCGCGGTCGCAGCTGGCGACCAACGGCAGAAGACCTATCGCGGCATGCTCGGCGGCGTGCAAGGCACCGGGTACTTCCGCCAGGCCGATACCGTTGTGTTGCAATGTCTCTGGGGTGATCGTGTACATGACCGCGACCGTCTCCAACGTGCGGGCAGGCATATCGAGGTCGACGAAGTCGATCACCTCGCCGGCCGGCGTGCGGCGCAGGTAGCCGATCACCTGGTTGGTGACGGCGACCGGTACCAGGCCGAGCACCACGTGACCGAATGCGGAGCGCTCGCCGGGGCCCGTCACCGCGATCTCGGTTGTCTCCCGCGCGAATGTGGTGTAGCCGGGGTCGTCGGCGCGCACCAGCGCGACGCCCTCGTCGAAGTCGAGAGTGTCGACGACGTACGTCTCGCCCTGGTGCAGATACACCGCGCCGGGGTGCACGGACAGCGCGGCACGGCCCGCCTCGACGCCGCCGAGCAGGCGCCCGGTGTCCGCTTCGAGGATCGCGATCTGCTCGCCGCTCGAGCCGCGGATGTTGACGGCCCGATGCGGGTCGACGCCGGGCGCCGCGAAATACCCGCTGCCGCGGCGGCGCAACAGTCCGTCGTCAACCAGCGCATCCGCGACGCCGATGGCACCCCAGCCGCTGACCTCCGCGTCGGTCAGCGGCAGTTCCGTTGCGGCGCAGAGCAACTGAGGCCCGAGAACGTATGGGTTCGAGGGATCGATCACCGTCATCTCGATCGGCTTGTCCAGCAATGCCTCCGGATGGTGCACCAGGTAGGTGTCCAGTGGATCGTCGCGGGCGATCAACACCACCAATGCGCTCTGGCCCCGCCGCCCCGAACGGCCGGCCTGCTGCCAGAACGACGTCGCAC
>JBAPQQ010000109.1:0-4416 GCA_049280695.1 Mycobacterium sp. | reverse complement strand
GCCTAGCGTCGAGTGCATGGTGGCTGACGCACCTGCGCGCCCGACGTCATGGCTTCCACGCGCCAGATCCGCGCTCACCGGTCCCGAATGGCTGCGCCTGACTTCGATGTTCGGGTTCATCGTGCTTCTGCACCTGCTCGGCTGGATCACGCTCGTGGTGTTCGTCGCACCGGAGCACTACAGCGTCGGCGACAAAGCCCTCGGCATCGGCGTGGGGTTGACCGCATACACACTGGGCCTGCGGCACGCCTTCGACGCCGACCACATCGCCGCGATCGACAACACCACCCGCAAACTGATGGCAGAGGGCCGGCGCCCCATGGGTGTCGGCTTCTTCTTCTCGCTGGGCCACTCGACGGTGGTGTTCGGCCTGGCTGTGCTGTTGTCGATCGGCATCAAGGCGGTTGTCGGGCCCGTCGAAGACGACTCGTCGCCGCTGCACCACTACACCGGGCTGATCGGCACCAGCGTGTCAGGCCTGTTTCTGTACCTGATCGCGGCGATCAACCTGGTGATCCTGGTCGGCATCATGCGCGTCTTCCTGCGGATGCGCGGCGGCGCTTACGACGAGGCGGCACTCGAACACCAACTCGAGAACCGCGGCCTGCTCAACAGGCTGTTCGGCCGGGCCACCAAGTCGATCACCAAGTCCTGGCACATGTATCCGCTCGGGCTGCTGTTCGGGCTGGGCTTCGACACCGCCACCGAGATCGCGCTGCTGGTGCTCGCCGGCACCAGCGCGGTCGCCGGCGTCCCGTGGTACGCGATCCTGTGCCTGCCGGTGCTGTTCGCCGCCGGCATGAGCCTGCTGGACACCATCGACGGCACGTTCATGAACTTCGCCTACGGCTGGGCGTTCTCCAAGCCATTGCGCAAGGTGTACTACAACCTCACGATCACCGGGTTGTCCGTGGCGGTCGCACTGCTGATCGGCAGCGTCGAACTGCTGGGCCTGCTGGCCGAGCAGCTCGGACTGTCCGGCGGCCTGTGGGACTGGATCGCGGGTGTCGACCTCAACGTCGTCGGCTTCGTCATCGTCGGCATGTTCGTGCTGACGTGGGCTGTCGCACTCTCGGTGTGGCGCTTCGGCCGCATCGAGGAGCGGTGGGCCGCAGCGGGCGAGCCCTGAGCCGTCGCAGAGAGGAACCTTCGCGCCGGCTGTAGGGTCGATGAAGTGGGATCAGCCGAACCCAAGCCGGGCGACAAGCATCCCGAGGCCATCACACTCGGGCTGCATGACGCGCCGCCGGCTCATCTGGTCGGCTCCATGCGCGACAACGTGGTGCTCGACCTGGGCTGGGGCAGGCTCGTCTTCGGGCAGACGTTCACCGATCCCGACGAACTCGCGGAGGTGCTGCGCCGGGAGGGACCGGGCCGCCGTGACATCTGCATGTACGCCCGCGAAGCGCACGTCGTCGTCGCGCGTTCCCCGCACGAGCTGTTCATCGACCCCAGCCACACCTATCGGTTGCGGTTCTCCGACGAGCCGCTGGATTGGGTGCCGACCGGAATCAGCGTGCGGCCGTTGGAGTCCCGGGACGACGCGAACGAGATGAACCGCGTGTACGTGCGGTGCGGGATGGTGCCCGCCCGCGTCGACGTGATCTGGGACAACCACGTCAACTCCGACGCGGTGACGTATCTGGTGGCCGTGCGCGACAACGACGGAGCGGTGGTCGGCACCGTGACCGGCGTCGACCACGAGCGGTTGTTCGACGATCCCGAACACGGCACCAGCCTGTGGACGCTGGCCGTCGATCCCGCGGCGGGACTCCCGGGCGTCGGCGAGGCGCTGAGCCGCGCGCTGGCCGAGCATTACCGCTCCCTCGGCCGCGCCTACATGGACCTGTCGGTGGTCCACGACAATGCCGCGGCGATCGCGTTGTACGAGAAGCTGGGGTTTCAGCGGGTCCCGGTGCTGTGCATCAAGCGCAAGAACGCGATCAACGAGCCGCTGTTCACCGCCATCATTCCCGAAACCGTCGACGACCTGAACCCGTACTCCCGGATCGTTGCCGACGAGGCGATCCGGCGCGGCATCCAGGTCGAGGTGCTCGACGCCGAGACCGGCGAACTGCGCCTCACCCACGGCGGCCGCAGTCTGGTCACCCGCGAGTCGCTGTCGGAGTTCACCTCCGCGGTGGCGATGAGCCGCTGCGACGACAAGCGGCGGACCCGCCGCATCGCCGTCGAAGCCGGTGTCACGGTGTCGCGCGGCCGGCTGGCCACGTTCGACGAGCAGGACCACGCGTTCCTCGAGGACGTCGGCGACGTGGTGGTCAAGCCCACCCGCGGCGAGCAGGGCAAGGGCATCACGGTCGGGGTCGACGGTTCCGACGAACTCGACGCCGCGCTGGCGCGGGCCCGTGAGCACTGTCCCGAGGTGCTCATCGAGCAGCGGGCCCGCGGCGACGACCTGCGTCTGGTGGTGATCGACGGAAAGGTCGTGGCCGCGGCGATCCGCAATCCGGCCGAAGTGATCGGCACCGGCCGCCACACCGTGCGGGACCTGATCGAGGCCGAAAGCCGGCGCCGGGCGGCGGCCACCGGCGGCGAGTCGCGCATCCCGATCGACGACGTCACCGAGGGCACTGTGCGCGAGGCCGGTTGGTCCTACGACGACATGCTGCCGGAGGGCACCCGGCTGCGGGTGCGCCGCACCGCGAACCTGCACCAGGGCGGCACGATCCACGACGTCACCGCCAAGGTCACCCCGGAGCTGAGCCGGGTGGCGGTGAAGATGGCCGAGGCGATAGGCATTCCGGTGACCGGCATCGACCTGCTGGTCCCCGACGTCACCAAGGACGAGTACGTGTTCATCGAAGCCAACGAGCGTCCCGGGCTCGCCAACCACGAGCCCCAGCCCACCGCAGCCGCGTTCATCGACTTCTTGTTTCCCGGGCATCCGCGGCTGCCGCAGGCCTGGACGCCCGAGGCGGTGCAGTCCTAGCTCGGTCGCGGTTCACCAGGTGCTGGTGCGCAGCACGATCTCAGCGGCCAGCTGCGCGGTGGACTCGGGCGCGTTGCGCCGGCCGAGCAGTTGGACCAGCCGGAAGTCGCCGAAGACATAGCGTTGGCTGGCCCGCGCGACCGCTCCCGCGGCGGACGTGCTCACCATCGCGGTGGTGTTGATCTCGACGGGTGGGCAGTGCTCGTCGCGCACCACACCGGTCATGTCGGCAACGCAGGGGTGGCCGCGGTCGATCACCACGAGGCCGATGAATCGGTCGAGCTTGCTTGCGGCCAGCTCCCAGGCGATTTCGCCGCCCGTGCGGTCGCCGAACAGCAGCGCCCACTTCACGTCCAGCGAATCGAGAATGCCCAGTACCGATTTCGGGCTGAGCCTGCCGTCCGGCCCGACCACGACGGTGCGCAGTGACGCGGTGTGCAGCCGTTGGCACACCCCGCCGTAGGCGGCCGGCGGTTGGTTTGCGGCACCGAGCATCACCACGACAGGTCCCTTGTCAGGGCCTGCGACATTCACCTCTACCGGGAACCCGTCGACGGTGAGCATCGTCGATGGCACTTGTCGGACGCTACAGGGTTCGGCCCTGCTCTCGGGCCTTTTTTCACTATTAGCAGGAGATGTTCAGATATTCAGCTGTCGCGAATGCGTTGCGCTTGACGATCGGCTATCTCGATGAACGTCTGCGGCAGTGAGGCTTTCGGCGCCGCCTGTTGTCTCTTCGCCAATTGCGTTGTCGGGTAAGCGATTCCGAACACCGCCATGGTCCCGATGTTCTCGAACGACATGTAGACACTGCTGTCGATTCCCTGCAGCCTCATCGTCTGCTGATACACCAGCTGCTCGGGTCGCGACCCCGGCATTTTCGCGGTGGTGATCGGGATGGCCGTGGAATTGCGATCGAAGAACGCGTCGAACCTTTCGCAACGAGCCGCCTCGGCAGCAAGCGCGTCGAGGTTGAGTGACGAGGTGAGCACGGTCATGACGATCCGTGCGCTGGCGTAGATGACGTTGTACTTGACCGCGCTGCCCGGGCCGCGCTCGGCGCTGGCGGAGATCACCGTGGTGAGCCCGTCGGAGCATCCCTGCGGCTCCGACGGCAGCGGCGACGCGCCGCCGAAGTTGTCGGGCTGACCGGGCCGCTCGTCGATGCGTCCGTACTCGACGCCGGGCGGGAAGTCCGCCTGCGTCAGCATCACCTTGTCCAGCTTCGCTCCCGGCCAAGTCGGGGTGCCGCTGATCGTCGTCGAGCACCCCGCGCCGCCGACGACGACGGCGACGACGAGCGCGATCAGGGCGATGGGCGTGCGCACGCTGCCAGGTTACTGACAATGGTCGGCCGTGCCGGTGCCCCCGACTCGAGGAGCTCGCACACGGCGTTGACGTCGACGTGCGCCGTGAGCAGATCGGCCATGACGTCGAGTTGGCCGTCGCGCCGGGCGGGCACACTG
>JBAPQQ010000108.1:0-3660 GCA_049280695.1 Mycobacterium sp. | reverse complement strand
GCTCAGCAGTCCCACGATGTCCCACATGGTGGAGAACTCCACTGGGCGGTTGCCGAAGTCCAGACGTATCGCCTCGGCAAGCGCGTCTTTATTCTCGTAAGTCAGCGCCGAGAGGCGGTCCATGCGGTTGCGGCGCACCGCAAGCGACGGCGGTCCGTCCCGTAGGAATGCTGCGCGCTGGATTCGAAGGGCCTCAGCGATCTCGTCGGCGGTGAACTCACGCATGAACACCCCAGCAGGCGCCACCGAAAGGTTGGTTCGGTTGTCCTTTACCGCGGACACTGGGTCGACTGTCATGGTTTTCACCCTTTCTTCATGGTCGCTCGAAACAAGACTGGAGCCGAAGCGCGAGCCAAGGTCGGCGGCCGCCGACGATGCGTAACCCCCGCAGGGCAGCGGCCAACGGCCCGGTGCGTTGGTAGAGCAGCTGTGTGAAGACCGATGCCGGCCCCCTCAGAACGGCGTCAGGCCGATCTTCTGCCCGCCGTTCACGGATGTCGGCGCGTCCGCCGCGAATGTCGATGAGATAGGGCCGCGCTCCGTGAACCTCGAACGCGACGCACAGGTCCGTGGCGGCGCCGGTATCGCGACGAAGCCATGCGGGGCCGAGCTGAAGGGCGCCCCGCAGAACGAGCGCCATATCACGTTCGGGAAGTTCCCATCTCGACTTGACGGCCCGGGCAACGTCGTGCCCGTGGAAGAGCAGTTCGCCCAGCCAGTTCGTCTGCGCCGTCACTGAGTCGGCTGTCGTGTGGTGGAAGGGAAACGTCCCAGCTCGATCGACGAGAGCATCGAAGAAGGCGTCCATTTCTGGTGCGAGGGCTTGTAGCTGATCGGCCAATTCGGGTATCGGCGCGATGACCGCCTCGAACTCTCCTAGGTTGATCGTGTCGAGTTCCCGGGGATGACGGGCACGGCGATAGTCCCTTCCCTGGGCGATTTCTCGGTAGCGGTGGGCGACGGTCAGCACGTGGGCGACGGTCTGTTGCACAGTCCACTCAGAATGCGGTACGCGAGCATCCGGATCGGCGGCGCGGACCAGCCGGTCAAACCGCTCCTGCGTCGCACCGATACGCTCCCGCAACTCGGCACGATCCGTGTCGACCAATCCAACGTAGTCAGTGCCGTTCATGCCGCCATCTCATTACACCAGTGTGGAGTGATTTTACTCCAGACTAGAGTAGAGTCAATGCATGGCGTCATCCCCCACCGCAACCTCCTTCGCGGTATTGGGCTTACTCGCACTGCAACAGTGGACGGCCTACGATCTGGTCGCCCAAGCGCGCCGCAGCCTGCACTTTTTCTGGCCACGGTCTGAAGCTCACCTGTATGCCGAGCTTAAACGGCTCGTCGACCGAGGACACGCCCACGCTGAAGTTGTCGACGGTCGCCGACGCCAGGCCACCCGCTACACCATCACTCCGCAAGGCCGCGCCGCACTCGAGCAATGGCTGGCAACCGAGCCGGCCCCACCCACGATCGAAATCGAGGCACTGCTGCGTGTCCTGTTCGCCGACCATGGCAGCCTTGAGGACCTCCGCGCAACGCTGCGGGCCACTGCGCAGCAGACTAGTGACCTGCGCACCGGCACGCTCGTGATCGGCGAAGAACTGCTCACCACCGGTGGCCCATTTCCGCAGCGGCTGCACCTCGTCGAACGAGTCGGGGCGTTGTACGGCGAGTTTCTTCTGCTGCTCGGGCGATGGTGCGAAGAAACCCTGACCGAGATCGAAACCTGGCCAGATACTCGCGACGTCGGGTTGACGCCCTGGGGGCGCGAACGGTTCGAAGAATTGCTTGACCGAGCCCGCCAAGGTCCCCCTAACCGCGACTGCATTGTGACGGGGTGAGCCACAGTCGTTCCCGTGAGATGCCTTCCGGCGCTTGGCCCCATTGATCTCGAGTTCCCGAACTGATCTCGACAGCTCTAGCAGTTCTGCAGTTACGACGTGCGGTCCGGTCGGCTTCCGCAGAACGTCCTCGGAGCTGTGTTCAATTGCCGGCGTCGATCAGCATGGCGTCGAGAAGTCGCCGAAGCACCTGCCTGACCTCGCGGTGCGCGCGCTTCTGATCGTCGGCAGTCGCGATCACCATAGCGGCCTCGTCCAGTGCACCGATCAGAATGTGCGCCAGGGGACGAACTGGCTGCCGGGCAAGCTGACCCGCCCGCATAGCATCGGAGAGCAACTGTTCCGTCATTCCCAGGCTGTAGCGTTGCGCGACGTCGCGGAAGCCGTCCCAGCCGAGCACGCTCGGGGCGTCGAGCAGGATCAGTTGGCGCACCTCGGGGTCGTCGGCGATCTGCAACCATTCGTCCACGGCGACCCGCAGGGCGTCCGCAGGAGTGGCGGCGGGCGATGACGCCACGGCCGCCGCCAGCCGATTCATGACGTCCTGTTCGACCGCTTCGACGACGGCGAGGAAAAGCGCGGACTTGTCGGCGAATTGGTGATACATCGCTCCGCGGGTCACCCCGGCGGCTTGCGCGATTTCAGGCGTGCCGACGTCGGCGTACCCTCGGACTCCCCACAGCCGGCGGGCAGCAGTCGTCAGAGCTTCTCGGGTTGCCGAGGATCGCTCTTCCTGGGTACGTCTCTTGATTTTCATTCAGCCTGTTGGTAAGTTGTCGGCAGGTTGCATGTAAGTTTGAGTGTATTGGAGGACTTGTGCCTACGGTTGACATTAACGCCGGAACCATCCATTACGAGGCCGCCGGGCCGCAAGCGGGCAAACCTGTTGTGTTCGTTCACGGTTACCTGATGGGCGCGTCGTTGTGGGGACCCTTGAGCCGCCGGCTTGGTGACCGCGGATTACGGTGCATCGCCCCGACGTGGCCGCTCGGTGCACATCGGGTGGCGATGCCGCCCAGCGCCGACATGACGATGCATGGCGTCGCGGACATGGTCGACGACCTGCTGGCGACGCTCGACCTCGAAGATGTCGTGCTGGTTGGCAACGACACTGGTGGTGCGATTAGCCAGTTGGTGGCGGTGCACCACCCGAACCGGCTACATGCGCTCGTGCTGACTAGTTGCGACGCCTTCGAGCACTTTCCGCCCCCGATACTCAAACCGGTGCTGTTAGCCGCAAAATCTCGCGTGGCGTTCCGGGCGGCATGGCAGCTCATGCGTACCTCGATCGGCCGCAAGCAAGCGTTTGGCGAGTTGTCCCACAACGACATCGACGACCTCGTCGCCGAATGGGTTGAGCCGACGGTGACCAGGGCCGACGTCGCCGAGAACCTGCGACAGTTCACCCGGTCGATGCGCCAAGAGGTGACGACGAACGCCGCAACTCGGCTTCACGAGTTCACCAAGCCGGCGCTAATTGCCTGGTCCGCCGATGACGCGTTCTTCCCCATCGAAGACGGCGAGAGATTGGCCGCCACCCTCCCCAACGCCAGGCTGGAGGTCATCGAAGGGGCCCGCACATTCTCGATGCTGGATCAGCCCGACCGCCTCGCCGACCTCATTTTTAAGATCGCCGCATAGGTTCAGCCCTCCCGCCCCGCCGACGACCCTCCGCTCAGGGCAGCGATCACACCAATGCCTGTGCCCCCCAATGAAATTGGGGGGCACAGGACTTAATGGGGTGTTCGGCGGTGTCCTACTTTTCCACCCGGTGTGGGTAGTATCATCGGCGCTGGCAGGCTTAGCTTCC
>JBAPQQ010000107.1:0-16037 GCA_049280695.1 Mycobacterium sp. | reverse complement strand
GGCCCACCCGGTGGGTGCTCGCCGCAACTTCCCCGATATCGCCGGCCGCGACGTCGCGGTAGTGCACGGCGACGGCGAATCGCTTGTGTTCCACCCGGGTCCCCTTCACGTGCGCGAGCGTTTCGCGCAGCTCCTTGGCGGCAGCTTCGAGAACGGGCACGGCGGCGGCGGCGTCGTCGTTCTGGCGGTAGCTGCCGTCGGGCGCGGTCGACTCGAAGCCGTGGCTGCCCGCGTACCACAGATTGGCGATGCCCACTCGGTCCCGGATGTCGGCGAGGTCGCGGCCGGACAGGATCGCGACCGGGCAACGCTCCGCCAGCCTGGCTAGAGCCTCCGCGGCGCCGTCGACCAGTTGCGCGGAGTCGGGGTCGGGCACGATCGGCGACAACGTGCCGTCGAAGTCGAGGCAGACCGCCGGGCGCTGGCCGTCGAGGATCGCGGTGACGTCGCCGTACGAGTCGAGCGCATCCGGAATTTCGGACATCCGGCGGTCTCCGGTGCGAACCTCGACAGCGGCGAGATCGTCGACCACCACATCTGCGCCGCGCTTTAGCAACTCGCCGCCGCGTTCGGCCGGTCCGAGCCCGATCACCAAGGAAAACCCGCCGTTGCGGGCTGCGACTATTCCGCCGGCGTCGTCGTCGACGACGACGGACCGTTCCGCTCGCGCGCCGATCCGCTGCGCGGTCTCCCGCAGTCCTGCCGTGTCGGCGGCCTCGGCGCTCGCCGTCTCGACGCCCGCGTCGTGTAGCCGTCGCGCCAGGTCTGCTACTGAATCGCTCTGCGGCACAACGAAAATCACTGCGTCATGAAGGCGGGGGTCGACGGTCACCCGGGGCGTGGTCACGTCGGAATCTTCGCACACTAGCCCGTATGCAACGCGGCGATCAGCGCCCGGATGTCGGCCTCGGGCGCATCGTAGCCCGGAAAGTACACGCAGACCCGCTGCGCCACGTCGGAAAAGCGGCGCAGGATCTCGGCGGCGCACTCCTCCGGAGTGCCCCGCACCGCGAGCGTGGTGAGCAGGTCGTCGTCGATCTCGTCGACCATGGCCGCCACCTCCATGCGTTTGGACAGCTGGTTGAGCCGGGGCTGAAGCTCCCCGCGTCCTTCGACCTCGAGCACCGGCAGGTACGCAGGCGTCGACCCGTAGAAGGCCAGCAGCGCCCGCACGCCCTTGTCGGCGGCGTCCAGCTGGGATTCGGTGCGCCCCACGGCTGCGATCACCTGCGGGACGATGTCGAAGCCGGCCCGGGAACGACCAGCCCGGCGCAGGCCGTCATCGACCGCGGGCAGTGTGCGCTCCCGGAAGTGGCGCACGGAGTGAAACGGCATGACGAGCAGCCCGTCGGCCACCTCGGCGGCCGCTCGGGTCATCAGCGGGCCCAGCGCGCCGAGATAGATGGGCGGAATTCCGTAGGGGTTCGGTCCCGGGTCGAACGTGGGCGTCATCAGCGTGTGCTTGGTGAACTCGCCGCGGAACTGCAGCGGTCGGTTGTGCTGCCAGGCCTCGAGGATCGTGCGCACGGCCAGCACCGTCTCGCGCATGCGCGCGGCCGGCCGGCTCCAGGTGCTGCCGTAGCGGCTTTCGATGTGCGGCCGGATCTGCGAGCCCAGCCCGAGTCTGAACCGTCCACCCGAAAGCAGCTGTAGGTCGTAGGCCGCGTGGGCCAGGTGCAGCGGGCTGCGGGGCAGCGCGATCGCCACGTTGGTCATCAGCTGGAGTTTTGTGGTGGCGGCCGCGGCGCCCAGCGGCAGGAACACGTCGTATTGGCCCTCGAACGTGAACAGCCCGTCGGCGCCGGTGGCCGCCAATTCGCGGGCGCGCTCGCCGGCCTGGTCGGGACGCCCGTCGAGTTGCACGTGCACAAACATCGAGCGCACCCTACCGCCGAGCAGACGCCAAATCGCACGCAGCGGCCCTTGGTAATGCGATTCCGCGACTGCTCGCGGCGTGAAAGTGATGCGACTGTTACGGATGGCGTTGGCGTTAAACGTGGGGCAGTTGTCGTACCCTGTGGCTCGTGTCAATTACCCGGCGCGATCTGCTCAAATTCGCCGCCGCCGCTCCTGCGGCCGCCGGCCTGGGCTCGATCGCGTCGACGTTGCTGACGCCAACCGCCTCGGCGGCGCCGTTGGGCGTCCTCCTGGACTACGCGGCGGGCGTGATCAGCGCCGCTGACATCCGAGCATCGGGCGCGATCGGCGCCATCCGCTACGTCTCGGACCGCCGCCCGGGCGGTGACTGGATGAAGGGCAAGCCGATCCAGCTGCCGGAGGCTCGTGACCTGTACAGCGGTGGGCTGAAGATCGTGTCCTGCTACCAGTACGGCAAGCAGGCCACCGCGGACTGGCTCGGCGGGCAGGCGGCCGGCGTGCGCCATGCGCAGCGCGGCTGGCAGCTGCATGTCGCCGCGGGTGGGCCCGTCGGGGCGCCGATCTACGCGTCGATCGACGACGATCCCAGCCCTGACCAGTACCGCGAGCTGGTCGCGCCGTACCTGCGCGGCTGGGAGTCGGTACTGGGACGTCAGCGTGTCGGTGTCTACGCGAACGCGCCGACGATCGAATGGGCACGCCAGGACGGCATCGGCGCCTATTACTGGCAGCACAACTGGGGATCGAAAGGTGTTGTTCACCCTGCCGCCCACTTGCACCAGGTGGAGATCGACAAGCGCAGCGTCGGCGGCGTCGGCGTGGACGTCAACCACATACTCCAGCCGAGCTTCGGCCAGTGGGATTGACCCGCGCGGACGCGAGGAGCACAAATTAGCTGGCTTCGCCAACCCCGCCAGCAAACTTTCCTCACAACCGTCAGTGAACAATTGTCGACTGATTTCCCGAGCAAGTGCTTGGCCAGCTTCGACAAGCGCGCGGGATCGTCGATAAATTTCTTCATAACGATTTGATAACAATCACGCTGTGAACAGCGGTGTTGTAGCTACTCGACCGTAACCACCGGCACGCAGCGCGTTTGTGGTACGGGTCAGAAGGGCTGATTCAACCGGTTGTTATCGAGGCGGTGGTTACTAATGCGTAGAACTCGCCAGTAACCATTCCTGCGGTCCGCCGCAGCAATTCCTTATGCCACTCTTATTGCAACCAGCGAGGTGACTCGAGCCGCGGCGGACCGTCGCCCGGCACGACACGGCGGCCCGCTTCGCCGGGATTCGACGGGAATCGCGATGCCCGGCGCGACGAGGCGCAAGGCCATGGACACGAGAAGAAGCTCAGGAGACACCAGACGTGACGATCCACGGATACGACGGGGGTTCCCCAGCGAAGCGCGGGATAGGGCGCCCCAGCGGAGCCAGGGGAGTGCCGGCTGACCGGGACGGCGGTTCCCCGCAGCCTGTCAGCCACCATGCCCTCGTGGATCGTCTCGGCGCCGGCGAGCCGTACGCGGTCGCGTTCGGCGGGCAGGGCAGCGGATGGCTGGACAACCTCGAAGAGCTCGTGTCGTCCGCCGGCATCGAGGACGAGCTCGCGGCCGTGGTCGGCGAGGCCGAGGTGATGCTCGCGCCGATCGCCGACGAGCTCGTCATCGTCCGGCCCATCGGCTTCGAGCCGCTGCTTTGGGTGCGGGCCCATGCCGCCGGCGAGCCGGTTCCCAACAGCAGGCAGCTGACCTCCGCCGCCACCTCGATGCCCGGCATACTGCTCACGCAGCTGGCCGCGATTCGCGTGCTGACCCGTCAGGGCATGGACTTCGCCGCCACCCCGCCGATCGCCTCCGCCGGGCATTCCCAGGGTGTGCTGGCCGTCGAGTCGCTGTATTCCCGCGGTGCACGCGACGCCGAACTGATGGTGCTGATCCAGCTCATCGGGGCCGCGTGCACGCTGGTCGCCCGGCGGCGTGGCATCTCCGCGCTGGGCGATCGCCCGCCGATGGTGTCGGTCACCAACGCCGATCCCGAGCGAATCTGCGAGCTGCTCGACGAGTTCGCCCAGGACGTCCGCACCGTCCTGCCGCCGGCGTTGTCGATCCGCAACGGCCGTCGTTCGTCGGTCATCACCGGGAGCCCCGAGCAGTTGGCCCGGTTCGAGCTGTACTGCCGGCAGCTCGCCGACGTCGAAGCCGACCAGCGCAAGAACAAGCTGCGCGGCGGCGAAGTGTTCAGCCCGACCTTCGAACCGGTTCAGGTCGAGGTGGGCTTCCACACGCCGCGGCTGGCCGAGGGCGTCGCGATGATCGACCGGTGGGCCGGGAAGATCGGCTTGGACGCCGAACTGGCACACGAGATGGCCGAGTCCATCCTGGTGCGGCCGGTGGACTGGGTCGACGAGGTGAGCAAGCTGCACGAGGCGGGCGCCAAGTGGATTCTCGACCTCGGCCCCAGTGACATCCTGACCCGGCTCACCGCGCCGGTGATCCGCGGGCTCGGAGTCGGCATCGTGCCCGCGGCGACCCGTGGCGGGCAGCGCAACCTGTTCACGGTGGGCGCCGTCCCGGAGGTGGCGCAGCCGTGGTCGAGCTACGCGCCGAGCCTGGTCCAGCTGCCCGACCGTTCGGGAGAACCCGTCGTCAAGCTGTCGACGAAGTTCACGCGGCTCACCGGCCGCTCACCGATCCTGCTGGCCGGCATGACCCCGACGACCGTCGACGCCAAGATCGTCGCGGCTGCCGCCAATGCCGGCCACTGGGCCGAACTCGCCGGCGGCGGCCAGGTCACCGAAGAAATCTTCACCCGGCGGATCGAGGAAGTCGAAGCGCTGCTCGAACCGGGCCGCGCGATCCAGTTCAACTCGCTGTTCCTGGACCCGTACCTGTGGAAGCTGCAAGTCGGCGGCAAGCGGCTGGTGCAGAAGGCCCGCCACTCGGGCGCGCCGATCGACGGCGTCGTCGTCTCCGCCGGGATCCCCGACCTGGAAGAGGCCGTCGAACTCATCGACGAGCTCAACGACGTCGGCATCACCCACGTCGTGTTCAAGCCCGGCACCGTCGAGCAGATCCGCTCGGTGATCCGCATCGCCGCCGAGGTGCCCACCAAATCGGTGATCGCCCACATCGAGGGCGGGCGCGCGGGCGGCCATCACTCGTGGGAAGACCTCGACGACCTTCTTCTGGCTACCTACTCGGAGCTGCGGGCGCGGTCCAACATCACGGTCTGCGTCGGCGGCGGTATCGGCACGCCCGAACGGGCCTCGGAGTACCTGACCGGCAAATGGGCTGTGCGGCATGGCTATCCGCTGATGCCGGTGGACGGCATCCTGGTCGGCACCGCGGCGATGGCCACCAAGGAGGCGACGACCTCGCCGCAGGTCAAACAGATGCTGGTGGCGACCCAAGGCGCCGACCAATGGATCGGCGCCGGAAAAGCCCAGGGCGGCATGGCATCCAGCCGCAGCCAGCTCGGCGCCGACATCCACGAGATCGACAATGCCGCGTCGCGCTGCGGCCGTCTGCTCGACGAGGTGGCCGGGGACGCGGAAGCGGTCGCTGCCCGGCGCGACGAGATCATCGCCGCGATGGCCAAGACCGCCAAGCCGTATTTCGGCGACGTCGGTGAGATGACCTACCTGCAGTGGCTGCGCCGGTACGTGGAAGTGGCCGTCGGCGAGGGCTTTTCGACGGCCGGAGCGCCGGCGAGCCCGTGGCTCGACGTCACCTGGCGGGACCGCTTCGAGCAGATGCTCAAGCGCGCCGAGGCGCGCCTGCACCCAAGGGATTACGGGCCGATCGAGACGCTATTTGCCACCGATGAGCGCTCGCGCGAAGAGGAGACAGCCACCGATGAGCGCTCGCGCGAAGAGGAGACAGCTGGCGAGGAGCTGCTTGAGCGACCCGACGCCGCGATCGCCGCGCTGCTGACCCGCTATCCCGATGCCGAGACCATTCAGCTGCATCCTGCGGATGTGCCGTTCTTCGTGGAGCTGTGCAAGACGCTGGGCAAACCGGTCAACTTCGTTCCGGTGATCGACAAGGACGTGCGCCGGTGGTGGCGCAGCGACTCGCTGTGGCAGGCGCACGACGCGCGCTACGACGCCGACGCGGTGTGCATCATTCCGGGCACGGCCGCGGTGGCCGGCATCACCCGCGCCGACGAACCCGTCGGAGAACTGCTCGACCGGTTCGAGCAGGCCGCGGTCGACGACGTGCTCGCCGCCGGAGCGCAGCCGGCGCTGGTCATCTCGCGCCGGCAGACCCGCAATGACGTCACCGGCCCCCTGGCCGTGGTCCTGGATGCGCCCGACGTTCTGTGGGCGGGCCGCACGGCCACCAACCCGGTGCACCGCATCGCGGGCCCGTCGGATTGGCGGGTGAACGAAAACCACAGTGCCACCGAACCTTCCACCGGAGCGCGGCTCGAGGTGGCTTCCGAAGACCAGGTGGTGCTCTCTGTTCCGCTGTCGGATACCTGGGTCGAGATCCCCCTGACGCTGACTGACTTCGGCCGCGATGGCGGCGCGCCGGTGGTACCGGTCGAGGACGCCGCGACCGCGATGCGTTCGGTGCTCGCGATCGCGGCGGGTGTCGACGGACCCGATTTCATGCCCGACGTCGAGGACGGCACAGCACGCATCACCGTCGTGTGGAACCCCGAAGAGGTCGCCGACCACACCGGTGTCACCGCGACGTTCGGCGCCCCGTTGGCGCCGACGCTGACGGTGGTGCCCGACACGCTGGTGGGCCGTTGCTGGCCGGCAGTGTTCGCCGCCATCGGCTCGGCTACCAGCGACGCGGGCTTTCCGGTCGTCGAAGGCTTGCTGAGCCTCGTTCATCTCGACCATGCGGTGCACCTGCACACCGAATTGCCGACGAAGCCGGCCGAATTGACCGTTACGGCAACCGCTTCGGCGGCGTCCGACACCGAGGTGGGGCGCGTGGTGCCGGTGGCGGTCACGGTGACCGCTCCCGACGGCATCGTGCTGGCGACCCTGCAGGAGCGCTTCGCAATCCGCGGACACACTGGGCCGTTGGAACTCTCCGACCCCGTGCCCGCCGGTGGAGCCATCCGCGACAACGCCACCGACACACCGCGACGTCGTCGCCGCGATGTCACGGTTTCCGCGCCCAGCGACATGCGGCCCTTCGCCGTCGTCTCCGGCGACCACAACCCCATTCACACCGACCGGGCCGCCGCGCTGCTCGCCGGCCTGAAATCGCCGATCGTGCATGGCATGTGGCTCTCGGCGGCGGCACAGCATATCGCCACCGCCGCCGACGGGCAGGCCAGGCCGCCGGCCCGGATGGTCGGCTGGACGGCGCGGTTCCTCGGCATGGTCGAACCCGACGCGGAGATCGAGTTCCGCGTCGACCGGGTCGGAATCGACCAGGGCGCCGAGGTTTTGGAGGTCACCGCCCGGATGGGTTCCGACCTGGTGCTGTCGGCGACGGCACGGCTGGCCGCGCCGAAAACCGTGTACGCATTTCCTGGTCAGGGCATCCAGCACAAGGGCATGGGAATGGAGGTCCGGGCCCGCAGCAGGGCCGCCCGCAAGGTATGGGACACCGCCGACAAGTTCACCCGCGAGACGCTGGGTTTTTCCGTCCTGCATGTGGTCCGCGACAATCCCACGAGCCTGATCGCAGCCGGCGTGCACTACCAGCATCCCGAAGGCGTGCTGTACCTGACCCAGTTCACTCAGGTCGCGATGGCCACCGTCGCCGCGGCGCAGGTGGCCGAGATGCGCGAACAGGGCGCGTTCGTGGAAGATGCGGTCGCATGCGGGCACTCCGTGGGCGAGTACACGGCGCTGGCGTGCGTCAGCGGCGTGTACGAACTCGAGGCGCTGCTGGAGGTGGTGTTCCACCGCGGCAGCAAGATGCACGACATCGTGCCGCGCGACGAGCTCGGCCGGTCCAATTATCGGCTGGCCGCCATCCGCCCGTCTCAGATCGACTTGGCCGATGCCGACGTGCCCGGCTTCGTCGACGAAATCTCGCAGCGCACAGGTGAATTCCTGCAGATCGTCAACTACAACCTGCGGGGCTCACAGTATGCGATCGCCGGCACGGTGCGCGGTCTGGAGGTGCTGGAGGCCGAAGTCGAGCGGCGCCGCGAAATCGCCGGCGGGAAGCGGTCTTTCATCCTCGTTCCCGGTATCGACGTACCGTTCCACTCGTCGGTACTGAGGGTCGGCGTGCCCGAATTCCGGCGCTCGCTGGAGCGCGTGATGCCGCGCGACAGCGACCCCGCGCTGGTGGTCGGCCGCTACGTCCCCAACCTGGTGCCGCGGCCGTTCTCGCTGGATCGCGATTTCATCCAGGAGATCCGCGATCTGGTTCCGGCCGAGCCGCTCGACGAGATCCTCGCCGACTACGACACCTGGCGCAACGAGCGCCCGCGCGAGTTGCTTCGCAAGGTCGTCATCGAGTTGCTGGCTTGGCAGTTCGCCAGCCCCGTGCGCTGGATCGAAACGCAGGACCTGCTGTTCACCGAGGAGGCCGCGGGCGGTCTCGGCGTCGAGCGGTTCGTCGAGATCGGCGTGAAGTCGGCCCCGACGGTTGCGGGTCTGGCGGCCAACACGCTGAAGCTGACCGAATACGCCCACAGCACAGTCGAAGTGCTCAATTCCGAGCGCGACGCCGCGGTCCTGTTCGCGACGGACACCGACCCAGAGCCGGAAGTGGAATTCGACGAGTCGGTCGAAAACGCAACTACCGCAGTCGATTCCGCGGCCGCACCGGCCACGGTGCCCACTGCACCTGCCGGCGCGCCCCGTCCGGACGACATTGGCTTCGACGCGTCGGACGCGACGCTGGCGCTGATCGCCCAGTCGGCGAAAATGCGCATGGACCAGATCGAACCGCTGGACTCGATCGAGTCGATCACCGACGGCGCGTCGTCGCGCCGCAACCAGCTGCTGGTCGACTTGGGCTCCGAGCTGAACCTCGGCGCCATCGACGGCGCGGCCGAAGCCGATCTGTCGAGCCTGAAGTCGCAGGTGGCCAAGCTGGCCCGGACCTACAGGCCATTCGGGCCGGTTCTGTCCGACGCGATCAACGACCAGCTGCGCACAGCGCTGGGTCCGTCCGGCAAGCGGCCGGCCTACGTCGCCGAGCGCGTCCGCAAGACCTGGGAGCTGGGCGACGGCTGGGCCAAGCACGTCACCGTCGAGGTCGCGCTCGGCACCCGCGAGGGCCACAGCGTTCGTGGCGGCGACCTGGGCGGCCTGCACGACGGCGCGCTCACGGACGCCGCTTCCGTCGACAAGGTCATCGACGCGGCGGTGGCCGCCGTGGCCGCGCGCCGCGGCGTGGCGGTCGCACTACCGTCGACGGGCAGCAACGGCGGCGCGACCGTGGATGCGGCCGCACTCTCCGAGTTCACCGACCAGATCACCGGACGCGACGGCGTCCTGGCCAGTGCGGCCCGGCTGGTGCTCAACCAACTGGGGCTTGACGTTTCCGCCACTGCGCCGCCCACCGCCACCGACGCGGAGCTGATCGACCTCGTCACCGCCGAACTCGGCCCGGACTGGCCGCGGCTGGTCGCACCGGTGTTCGACGCACGCAAGGCCGTGGTGTTCGACGACCGCTGGGCCAGCGCCCGCGAGGACCTGGTCAAGATCTGGCTGATGGACGACGACGACGTCGACGCCGACTGGCTCGAGCTCGCCGAGCGGTTCGAGGGTGCCGGGCACGTCGTCAGCACGCAGGCCACGTGGTGGCAGGGCAAGGCGCTGGCCGCCGGCCGCAACCTGCACGCGTCGCTGTTCGCGCGCGCCGCGGCCGGCGCGGAGAACCCCGGCACAGGCCGGTACAGCGACGACGTCGCGGTGGTGACTGGCGCGTCGAAGGGTTCGATCGCGGCGTCCGTGGTCGCGCAGTTGCTCGACGGTGGTGCGACCGTGATCGCGACGACGTCCCGCCTCGACGACGACCGCCTGGCGTTCTACCGCACCCTTTACCGCGAGAGCGCCCGGTTCGGCGCGACGCTGTGGGTGGTGCCGGCGAACATGGCGTCGTATTCCGACATCGATGCGCTGGTTTCCTGGATCGGCACCGAGCAGACAGAAAGCCTTGGGCCGCAGTCGATTCACATCAAGGACGCGCAGACGCCGACGTTGTTGTTCCCGTTCGCGGCACCGCGTGTGGCCGGCGATCTCTCCGAGGCCGGCGCCCGCTCCGAGATGGAGATGAAGGTGCTGCTGTGGGCGGTTCAGCGGCTGAGCGGCGGGCTGTCGGCGATCGGCGCCGAACGCGACCTCGCCTCACGGGTGCACGTGGTGCTGCCGGGTTCGCCGAATCGCGGCATGTTCGGTGGCGACGGCGCGTACGGAGAGGCCAAGTCTGCTCTCGACGCGGTGGTCTCGCGGTGGAAGGCCGAGACGTCGTGGGCGCAGCGAGTGTCGTTGGCGCACGCCCTGATCGGCTGGACCCGCGGCACCGGGTTGATGGGGCACAACGACACCATCGTGGCCGCGGTCGAAGAAGCCGGCGTCACAACGTATTCCGCCGACGAGATGGCGGCGAAGCTGCTGGCGCTGTGCGATCCCGAGTCTCGGGTCGCGGCGTCGATGAAGCCGCTGCGCGTCGACCTGACCGGCGGCCTCGGAGACGCCGACCTCGACATGGCCGAGCTGGCCGCCAGGGCTCGCGGGGAAGCGACCGGTGAGGCAACGGATTCCGCCGAGAAGGCAGGCACCGTCGCCGCGCTGCCGTCGCCGCCGCGCGGTTACAGGTGCGCACCTCCGCCGGCATGGCAGGACCTCGACGTCGATCCGGCGGACCTGGTCGTGATCGCCGGCGGTGCCGAGCTCGGCCCGTACGGATCGTCCCGGACCCGCTACGAGATGGAGGTCGACAACGAGCTGTCGGCCGCCGGCGTGCTCGAACTGGCATGGACGACAGGTCTGATCGAATGGGAGGACGACCCGAAGCCGGGCTGGTACGACACCGAAACCGGTGATCTCGTCGACGAATCCGAGCTTGTCGAGCGCTATCACGACGCGGTCGTCGAGCGCACCGGCATCCGCGAGTTCGTCGAGGACGGCGCGATCGATTCTGACCACTCGGCACCGCTGTTGGTTTCGGTGTTCCTGGACAAGGACTTCACGTTCGTCGTGTCGTCGGAGTCCGAGGCGCGGGCGTTCGTGCAATTCGACCCGGAACACACCGTCGCGACGCCGGTGCCCGACAGCGCCGACTGGCAGGTCACTCGCAAGGCCGGCACCGAGATCCGGGTGCCGCGTAAGACGAAGCTGTCCCGCACGGTGGGCGGTCAGATTCCGACCGGGTTCGACCCGACCGTGTACGGCATCAGCGCCGACATGGCCAGTTCGATCGACCGGGTCGCGCTGTGGAACATCGTCGCGACGGTCGATGCGTTCCTGTCGTCGGGCTTCACGCCGGCCGAACTGATGCGCTGGGTGCACCCGAGTCTGGTCGCCAGCACCCAGGGAACCGGCATCGGCGGACTGTCGTCGATGCAGACGATGTTTCACGGCAATCTGCTCGGCGTGGCCAAGCCGAATGACATCTTGCAGGAAGTGCTGCCGAATGTCGTTGCCGCGCACGTGATCCAGAGTTACGTGGGCAGCTACGGCTCGATGATCCATCCCGTTGCGGCTTGTGCCACCGCCGCGGTGTCGGTGGAGGAGGGTGTCGACAAGATCCGCCTCGGCAAGGCCGAGCTGGTGGTGGCAGGCGGTTTCGACGACCTGACGCTGGAGGCGATCATCGGGTTCGGTGACATGGCCGCCACCGCCGACACCGAGATGATGCGGGCGAAGGGTATCAGCGACGCCCGCTTCTCCCGCGCCAACGACCGTCGCCGGCTCGGCTTCGTCGAGGCCCAGGGCGGCGGCACGATCCTGCTGGCCCGCGGCGATTTGGCCGTCAATATGGGTCTGCCGGTGCTGGCCGTGGTGGCCTACGCGCAGAGCTTCGGCGACGGCGTGCACACGTCGATTCCGGCGCCCGGCCTGGGCGCACTGGGCGCGGGCCGCGGCGGCACGCAGTCGGTGCTGGCACGGTCGCTGGCCAAGCTGGGCGTCGGTGCCGACGACGTCGCAGTGATCTCCAAGCACGACACGTCGACGCTGGCAAACGACCCCAACGAGACCGAGCTGCACGAGAGATTGGCGGCCGCACTGGGTCGTTCGGATGGCGCGCCGCTGTTCGTGGTGAGCCAGAAGAGCCTCACCGGCCACGCGAAGGGGGGCGCTGCCGTGTTCCAGATCATGGGGCTGTGCCAAATCCTGCGCGACGGCGTGGTGCCCCCGAACCGCAGCCTGGATTGCGTCGACGACGAGATGGCCGGCTCGGCGCACTTCGTGTGGCCGCGCGAGACGCTGCGGCTGGGGGAGAAGTTCCCGTTGAAGGCGGGCCTGGTGACCAGCCTCGGGTTCGGTCATGTGTCGGGGTTGGTCGCGCTGGTGCACCCCCAGGCTTTCCTCGCGACGCTCTCCGGGGAGGAGCGTGCCGCGTACAAGCAGCGCGCCGACGCCCGCGTGATCGCCGGTCAGCGGAGGCTGGTGTCGGCAATGGCGGGCGGACGGCCGCTGTACGAGCGCCCCGCCGACCGCCGGTTCGACCACGACGGCTCGGAGAAGCGCCAGGAATCGGACATGCTGCTGGACCCGGCGTCGCGTCTCGGCGACGGCGATGTCTACGGGCGATGAGCCGCTTGGGCGAAGAGAAAACGGCGTGAAGTAGCGTTCGGTCATGGCCATAGTCGGGCTGGGGATAGACCTCGTCTTCATTCCCGACTTCGCCGAGCACGTGGACCAGCCCGGCACGGTGTTCGCGGAGACGTTCACCCCGGGCGAGCGCCGCGACGCCGCCGACAAGAGTTCGTCGGCGGCGCGGCATCTGGCCGCGCGGTGGGCGGCCAAAGAGGCGGTGATCAAGGCGTGGTCGGGGTCGCGGTTCGCGCAGCGGCCGGTGCTGCCCGAGGGCATCCACCGCGACATCGAGGTGGTCACCGACATGTGGGGCCGGCCGCGGGTGCGGCTGTCCGGCGCAATCGCCGAGCATCTGGCCGAGGTCACCATCCATGTGTCGCTGTGCCACGAAGGCGACACCGCAGCGGCCGTCGCGGTCCTGGAGATTTCCGCCTAGTGCCGCGAAATTGCGTTCCGCGCGGGTTTTTGCGAGTGAGGACCACGTGGAATGCAATTTCGGCGCACTAGCCTCGATCGCATGAGTGATCTCGCCGAGCGGGTGCGCGAGGTGCTGCCGTCGGTGCGCCGCGATCTGGAGGACCTGGTGCGCATCGAGTCGGTGTGGGCCGACCCGGCGCGACGCAGCGAGGTGCAGCGCAGTGCACGGGCGGTGGCAAACCTGTTGTCAAAGGCCGGGTTCGACGAAGTCGAGATCGTCGCAGCCGATGGTGCCCCGGCGGTCATCGCGCGTCACGAAGGCCCGCCCGGCGCGCCGACGGTGCTGCTCTACGCCCACCACGACGTGCAACCCGAAGGCGACCGGGCCCAGTGGCAGTCTCCGCCGTTCGAGCCGACGCAGCGCGGGGCCCGGCTCTACGGCCGCGGCACCGCCGACGACAAAGCCGGTATCGCAACGCATTTGGCGGCATTCCGGGCACACGACGGCAACCCGCCCGTCGGCGTCACGGTGTTCGTCGAAGGCGAGGAGGAGTCCGGATCGCCGTCGCTGCACCGGTTGCTCGACGCGCACCGGGACAAGCTTGCGGCCGACGTGATCGTGCTCGCCGACTCGATGAACTGGAGCACCACCGTGCCGGCGCTCACGGTGTCGCTGCGCGGGCTCGCCGACTGCATCGTCGACGTCGCGACGCTCGATCACGGGCTGCACTCGGGAATGTGGGGTGGTGTCGTGCCGGACGCGTTGATGATCCTGACGCGTCTTCTCGCCAGCCTGCACGACGACGACGGCAACGTCGCAGTCGCCGGTCTGCACGAGGGCACCGCGGCGGACGTGGACTACGCCCCCGAGCAGGTGCGCGAGGAGACCGGGCTGCTCCACGGCGTACGCCAAGTCGGCAGCGGCGGGGTGACGCAGCGGCTCTGGGCGAAGCCGGCGATCACCGTCGTCGGCATCGACACCATCCCGATCGCGCAATCATCGAACACGCTGATCCCGCGGGCGCGGGCCAAGGTCAGCATGCGCGTTCCGCCCGGCGGCGATGCGAAAAGCCATCTCGACGCGCTCACCCGCCATCTGAAGGAGCATGCGCCGTGGGGAGCGCACGTGACCGTCACGCCGGGCGACATCGGCCAGCCGTATGCGGTCGACGCCACCGGACCCGTGTACGACGCTGTGCGAGCGGCGTTCTGCGAAGCGTGGGGCACCGACCCCGTCGACCTCGGACAGGGCGGGTCGATTCCGTTCATCGCGGCGTTCGCCGAGGCATATCCGGACGCCGAGATCTTGGTGACGGGCGTCGAAGATCCTGCGACACAGGCGCATAGCGTCAACGAGAGCCTCGATCTCGGCGTGCTGGAACGGGCTGCGGTGGCCGAAGCGCTGTTGCTGGCGAAACTGGGTTAGATGGACAAGTCGCGACGCAGCTTGTCGACGTGCCCCGTCGCCTTGACGTTGTACTGCGCCAGTTCGATCGCGCCGTTCTCGTCGACGACGAACGTCGACCGGATCACGCCCTGAACGGTTTTGCCGTACATCTTCTTCTCGCCGTAGGCACCCCACTTGGACAAGACCTTGCGATCGGGATCCGACAACAGCGGGAAAGTCAGTTTCTCGGCATCGCGGAACTTGGCCAGCTTGGCGGGTTTGTCGGGCGAGATGCCGACGACGTCCAGCCCGGCCGTGTTCAGCTCGCGCAGATTGTCGCGGAAGTCGCATGCCTGCTTGGTGCACCCGGGCGTGGATGCGGCGGGGTAGAAGTACACGATCAGCTTCCGCCCGCGGTAGTCGGCCAGCGACACGGTGTTGCCGTCGGCATCTTCAAGGCTGAACGCGGGCGCCGTATCACCCACTTCGAGTCGCGTCGTCGCGGTCATGCTGTCCCTTCGTCGCTACCGGTGCGTCGGCTTCTGGCCAGGCTGCTCTAGGGTAGTGCGGCAAGGCAGCAACCTTCACGCACGCGGAGGACATTGTGGCGGACCGGGACCCCGAACAGATCAAGGCCGAGATCGACCGCACCCGCGACCAGCTGGCTGCCACCGTCGACACCCTCACCGAGCGCGCGAATCCGCGCCGCCTCGCCAACGACCTCAAGGTCGCGGCGATCGCGTTTGTCCAACGACCGCCCGTGACGTTCGCGTTGATCGGCGCCGGCGCGTTGACCGTCGTCGTGGTGATCTACCGGATCCGCAACCGCTGACGCGGCGCCTACCCCTGTTGCGCCCGGCGACGCCACCACCGGCCGAAGACGACGGCGTGAAAGGGCAGCTTGCCCACCCGTCCCAATCGGTTGCAGGAGTGCACCGTCGCGGGTATCTGGGTATATCTCTTACCCGATTGCTCAGCAATGCCGGAGGCGGCGCGGGAACCGGTCAACCCTGGAGTGTCTGGACGGCTCCCTGACATAGCTGAAACCTCGTCTCCGCTCGGCCGAGTTGGGCGATTGCGCATCAGCCGTCACATCAGCGAACTGACGTTAGCAGGCCTACCAGCTGAAGCTCTACCAATCAGGCAAACTATCATCAATAGCCAGAATTTCAAGCTGTGGGGTTGCTTGGACGGGTTTTGTGACGCTGCTCGCGGCAGCTCGTCGACATCCTGGCTGTGCCATGTGCTTGTCGTTGTTCCCGTTCGGGCCCGTCCAATGCCTTCTGCGGAGCGACGGAATCGCGGGGGACGGCGGCAGCCATGGCCACCGGCGGCGCATACCAGTGGCTGTTACCGTGCGGATCGACAGCATTGTTCTCGTCACCTGGCGTCAGCCGCTCCTGAACGATGGCATCTGCCGCGTCGACCAATCTCGCTGACCGGCCGCGGAAGGATTGAGATGGCGTTCCCGGGGCGGCCGGCGACACTATGTGAAGCGTTTCAGCGCACCGCAGCGGTGGACCCGGGCGCAGTGGCGCTTCGAACTCCCGGGAATGCGCAGACAATGACGTGGCGCGAATACGCGACACAGGTGCGGCGGGTCACCGCGGGACTGGCCGCGCTCGGCGTGCGACGCGGTGACGCGGTGGCCCTCATGCTG
>JBAPQQ010000106.1:0-11805 GCA_049280695.1 Mycobacterium sp. | reverse complement strand
CGTCACGATCAAGCGCATCGAGAAACGATCGCCGACCAGGCATGGCAACTGGGAATCGTCGCGCCACGGCCCGCTGCCGTCACATCCGGCAAGCGGGTCGCGGTGGTGGGCTCCGGGCCGGCGGGATTCTCAGCGGCGCAACAACTCACGCGCGCCGGTCATGACGTGACAGTCTGCGAGCGCGACGACCGGATCGGCGGGCTGCTGCGCTACGGCATTCCCGAGTACAAGATGGAGAAGGCGGCGCTGAACCAGCGGCTGGCTCAAATGCGCGCCGAGGGAACGCGTTTCGTCACCGACTGTGAGGTCGGAGTCGACGTGAGCGTCGACAAGGTGCGAGAGCAACACGATGCGGTCGTGCTGGCCGTGGGTGCATTGAGAGCACGTGACTATGACGTCGAAGGCCGCGATCTGGGCGGTGTGCACTTGGCGATGGATCACCTCGTTCCGGCCAACAAGGAGTGCGAGGGCGACGGCCCGTCTCCGATCACCGCGAAGGGCAAGCACGTGGTGATCATCGGCGGCGGCGACACCGGAGCCGACTGCCTGGGTACGGCGCACCGGCAGGGCGCTCTGTCGATCACCCAACTCGACTACAACCCCGAGCCGCCCGGAACGCGCGACGAATCCCGAACCCCGTGGCCTACCTGGCCGCTGGTGCTGCGCACCTCGCCCGCCCACGCCGAGGGCGGGCAGCGGCGCCACCAGATGGCCGTGCAGCGGTTCTGCGGCGACGAACACGGAAACCTGCCGCGATCGCCGAGGTCGACGTTGCCCGCGATGCCGACGGACGCCGGGTGATCACGCCGGCCGGGGACAGCCTCGAACTGCCGTGTGATCTGGCGTTGCTGGCGATCGGGTTCGAGGGCGTGGAACACATGCCGCTGCTGGACGGCCTCGGGCTCGAACTGAACCGCCGCGGCGCGCTGTCGTGCGGGCCGGACTGGCAGAGCGCAGCGCCGGGCGTGTTCGTCTGCGGGGACGCGCACCGCGGTGCGTCGCTGATCGTGTGGGCGATCGCCGAAGGGCGAAGCGCCGCGCAGGCAGTGGACGCCTATCTGATGGGCGAGTCGGATCTGCCCGCGCCGGTGCGGCCCTCGACGCTGCCGCGCGCGGTCGTGTGAAGGGACTTCGCGGGACTATGCTCGGAATTCGTGAATAGACGCGGGAAGATCGTCTGCACACTCGGCCCGGCCACCAACTCCGATGAGGTGGTCCGGTCGCTGGTCGAGGCCGGTATGGATGTCGCCCGCATGAATTTCAGCCACGGCGACCACGCCGACCACAAGACCACCTACGACCGCGTTCGCGCCGCCTCCGACGTAACCGGCCGAGCAGTGGGCGTGCTCGCCGACCTCCAGGGCCCGAAGATCCGGCTCGGCCGGTTCGCTGCCGGACATGCGTTCTGGCAGAGCGGTGACACCGTGCGGATCACCGTGGAGGAGTGCGAGGGCTCCCACGACCGCGTGTCCACCACGTACAGGCAACTCGCTCACGACGCTACAGCGGGGGACCGCCTGCTGGTCGACGACGGCAAGGTGGTGCTGGTCGTCGAGGCGATCGACGGCGACGACGTGGTGTGTACGGTCACCGAGGGCGGCCCGGTGTCCAACAACAAGGGGCTGTCGCTGCCCGGCATGAACGTGTCGGTGCCCGCGCTGTCCGAAAAGGACGTCGACGACCTCGAGTTCGCGATGCGGCTGGGTGTCGACCTGGTGGCGCTGTCATTCGTACGATCGCCGGCCGACATCGAACTGGTGCACGACGTGATGGATCGCGTCGGCCGTCGCGTGCCCGTCATCGCGAAACTCGAAAAGCCCGAGGCCATCGACAATCTCGAGGCGATCGTGCTGGCATTCGACGCGGTGATGGTTGCCCGCGGCGACCTGGGAGTAGAGCTGCCGCTCGAAGAGGTGCCGCTGGTCCAGAAGCGCGCGATCCAAATGGCAAGGGAGAACGCCAAACCCGTGATCGTCGCGACCCAGATGCTGGAATCTATGGTCGAGAACTTGCGGCCCACCCGCGCCGAGGCCTCCGACGTAGCCAACGCCGTGCTGGACGGCGCCGACGCGCTGATGATGTCGGGGGAGACGTCGGTGGGCAAGCACCCCGTCGAGGCCGTCAGGACGATGGCGCGGATCATCGCGGCCGTCGAACAGAATTCGACGGCGGCGCCACCCTTGACGCACGTGCCACGCACCAAGCGCGGAGTGATCTCCTACGCCGCGCGCGACATCGGGGAGCGTCTGGACGCCAAGGCGTTGGTGGCGTTCACGCAGTCCGGCGACACGGTGCGCCGCCTCGCGCGGCTGCATACGCCGCTGCCGCTGCTGGCGTTCACCGATCGCCCCGAGGTCCGCAGTCAACTCGCGCTCACCTGGGGCACCGAGACGTTCATCGTGCCGCACATGCACGCCACCGACGACATGATCCGCGAGGTGGACAAGTCGCTGCTCGGCCTGGGCCGCTACAAGCGCGGCGACCTGGTGGTCATCGTCGCCGGGGCGCCGCCCGGCACAGTAGGCTCGACCAACCTGATCCACGTGCACCGGATCGGAGAGGACGACCACTAGGGGGGACGTGCGAACGGATTTCGAGCAACTGCTGGCCATCCTCGACCTCGAGCGTGTCGACGACACCACGTTCACCGGTTCCCACCCCACGAAGACACCCACCCGCACCTACGGCGGACAGTTGATGGCGCAGTCCGTCGTGGCCGCCACCCGAACCGTGACGAGCAGCCTTCCGCTGGCATCGTTGACCGTGACCTTCATCAACGGCGGCGACCCTGACACCGACATCGAGTACCGGGTGGTGAACCTGCGCGACGAACGCCGATTCGCCAATCGGCGCGTGGACGCCGTGCAAGACGGCAATCTCCTTGCCTCAGCAATGGTTTCGTATCTGTCCGGCGGCCGGGGTCTAGAGCATGGGGTGGACGCACCGGAAGTTCCCGCCCCGGAGAAGCTGCCGCCGATCGGCGAACTGCTTCGCGGCTACGAACACAAGGTGCCGGGGTTCGTCGGGGCGCTGCAGCCGATCGAGTGGCGATACACCAACGATCCCGCCTGGATCATGCGGCGCAAGGGCGGAAAACTGCCCTACAACCGCGTGTGGATGAAGGCCGACGGGAAGCTGCCCGACGACCCGCTGCTGCACACCGCCGCGCTGGTGTATTCCTCCGACACCACGATCCTGGACTCGATCATCACCACGCATGGCCTCTCGTGGGGGTTCGACCGGATCTTCGCGGCCACCGTCAACCACTCGGTCTGGTTCCACCGCCAGGTGAACTTCGACGACTGGGTTCTGTACTCGACGACCTCGCCGGTGGCGGCGGACTCGCGAGGACTCGGCACCGGGCACTTCTTCGACCGGAGCGGCGCCGTCATCGCCACCGTTCTGCAGGAGGGTGTCGTGTTGTATTTCCCCGGTTCAAGGCGCTGACCGGCGTAAACTTTAATTTGTGACGCAGCCGGTCAAATTCGCACGGCTGCGCTCCGGCGAGCGCGTCGTCGTCAACGTCGACAGACCGGCAGCGCGCTGGATCGGTGCGCTGGCCGTCCTCAGCGTGTTCTGCTGGCTGGTGGTGCTGCTGGCGCACGATCACCATCACGCCGATTGGAATGCCGCAGGCAGGCTCGCGTGGTCGTTGACGATCCTGGCGGGCGTCGCCCTGATCGCCCGCGGAATCTTCCTCGGCCGTCCGGTCACCGCGGGCCATGCCACGTCCGCGATGGTGGTGCTGCTCGCCGGTCTCGGATCCCACCTTCTGTCGTACAACGCCATGGGCAATGTTCTGGTCGCCGGCGCCGGTCTGGTGTTGACGTGGCCGACGACGGCGCGGCCGCAACCTGACGAACTGCCCCGGGTCTGGGGTCTGGTGAACGCGACGCAGAGCGATCCGGTGGCGCCGTTCGCCATGCAGTCGCTGAAGAGCTACCACTTCAACGCCGACGGCACCGCGGCCATCGCGTACCGCACGCGCATCGGTTTTGCGGTGGTGAGCGGAGATCCGATCGGCGACGAGACCCAGTTTCCGCAACTGGTCGCCGATTTCGCCGCAATGTGCCATAACCGTGGGTGGCGCATCATCGTCCTCGGCTGCAGCGAGCGGCAATTGTCGCTGTGGCGCAACGACGCCGTGGTGGGCCAACGCATGCGGCGGGTGCCCGTCGGGCGTGACGTCGTCATCGACGTGCGCACCTTCGACATGGTCGGACGCAAGTACCGCAACCTGCGTCAGGCCGTACAGCGAACGCACAACTTCGGAATCACCACCGAGGTGGTCGCCGAGCAGGGCATCGACGACGCGCTCCGCGCCGAACTGTCTGAGGTCCTGTTCGCCTCGCAGAGTGGCGCGCGCACCGAGCGCGGATTCTCGATGATTCTCGACGGCGCCCTGGAACGTCGCTATCCGGGCATCCAGCTGATCGTCGCCCGAGACCGCGACGGGCGGGTGCAGGGCTTCCACCGGTACGCGACCGCGGGCGGCGGCAACGACATCACCCTCGACGTGCCGTGGCGCCGGCCTGGCGCGTCCAACGGCATCGATGAGCGTCTCTCCGTCGACATGATCCATCACGCGAAAGCGGTTGGCTCGCAACGCTTGTCATTGGCATTCGCCGCGTTCCCGGAGATCTTCGACAACACGAACCGCAACCGTGTCCAGGATCTCGTCTACCACCTGATCCACCTGCTCGATTCGCAGATCGCGCTGGAGTCCCTGTACCGGTATCTGCGCAAGTTTCACGCCCTCGGCAGCCGCAGGTTCGTGCTGCTGTCAATGCGGCACGTCGTTCCGGCGGCCGTCGTGCTGTTGTCGCTCGAGTTCGCGCCGCGACGGCGCCACCTCTAGCTCGCAGGCCGTCCTACGGCGCAGTCGTCAGGGTGACGCTGAACTGAGTTTCCAGGTGCTGCTTGAATTGGTCTGCGCACCGCTGCTGTGCGTCCGTGTCGCTGCCGGCTTTGTTCATGCAGTCGATGTAGTCGCCGCCGCCGACTTCCTTGAACGCGAAGAACCAGAGCGCGGCGGCCGCCAGCGCCCCGATGATCGCGAGCGCCCCGAGCACAATCCCGCCGAGCGCGACACCACCGTTGTCCGCTTCGCCGCGCTTCACCCGGCCCCGGCCCAGAATTCCCAGGATGACGGCGACGACGCCGAGGATCAGACCGACGAAGCCGGCGAACGGTATCCAGCAGATCAGCAGGCCGATGATCGCGAGCACCAGTGCTGTGATTCCCAGACCGTTGCGTGGAGTTGCCTGCGGCGGCGCCTGGCCCCCGTACGGCGTCGGAGGCGGAGGCGGGTAACCGCCGGCGGGCGGCGGAGGTTGACTGGGCGGAGGCTGCGGCGACTCCGGCTGGTTCGGTTCGGTCATGCGGGCGGTCCTCCCGCTTCGACTCGCCGTTCGACGAAGTCATCGACCGTCCTCGACGCCTTCCGAATGCCGAAGGCCGACACGATCTCGAACACGCCCATCACGATGAGCCAGATGCCGGTCACCCAAGCAAGAATGCCCAGAGAAGAGAGGGGAGAAGCCATCACTACGATGCCGGCGAGCACGCTGATCACGCCGAAGAAGATCTCCCAGCCCCGGCCGGGCATGTCGGGGTCACTGATCGCGGAGACCGTGGTGGCAACGCCGCGGAAGATGAAGCCGACGGCCACCCAGATCGCGAGCAACAGGATCGCGGTCGCATCGTCATTGGTGATGGCCAAGCTTCGGAACGCGAGGATGCCGAGGATCAGGCCGGCCGCACCGCTGATGAACAGCAGGATGCGTCCGCCGGCCGACACATGCAGGGTGAACGCGAAGAACACCTGGTAGATGCCGCTCACCAGCAGATAGGCCCCCAACAGGATGGCCGCGACGATAACCCCCGCCCAGGGACGCGTTACCAAGAGCACGCCAAGGATGAGGGAGGCGACGCCGGACACCAGGGTCCAGATCCAGAGGTGTTTCAGCAGTTTTGGACGTTCGGGAGCAGTCATGCCGAAAAGTGTTTCACAGGGCAGGTCGGCCGGTAAGCATTTCGTCGTCGCACCATTCGAGGCACCGGCGGTAGTTACTGTTCGGTTACCGGCATGCGCGCTGGGACCACGGTCGTTAACGTCGGCACGTCGACGGCCCCGAGGCGAAAGAGAATGAGGCTATGAGCGCTTGCGCAAGGAGCAAATTGGCACTGATGGCCGGGGCGATCGTCGCCTCGGCCGCGCTGGCACTGACTGGCTGCGCAAGCAACACGGAGAGCTCCGGACCGGGTGGTAGCACCACGGAAGTCAAGCCGGACAAAGTCGACGAGATCGCCAACCTGTTGCCCGACAAGGTCAAGCAATCTGAAACGTTGATCGTCGGTACCGACGCCAGCTACGCACCGAACGAATACAAGGATTCACAGGGCAAGATCGTCGGCTTCGACGTCGACCTTCTCAATGCCGTCGCCGCCGTCCTGGGCGTCACGCCGGAGTACCGGGAATCGGGATTCGACAACATCATCCCGTCGATCCAGGGCGGTTCGTTCGACATGGGCATGTCCTCGTTCACCGACAACAAGAAGCGCGAAGAGCAGGTCGATTTCGTCGACTACTTCCAGGCCGGATCGCTGTGGGCGCAGCGTCCCGGCTCGCCGATCGACCCCAACAACGCCTGCGGGCTCAAGGTCGCGGTGCAGACGGCGACGGTCCAGGACACAGATGAGCTGCCCGCCAAGAACGAAGCATGCCTGCAGGCCGGCAAGCCTGCGATCAACGTTCTCAAGTTCGGCGGACAAGACGCCGCGACCAATGCGGTGATGGTCGGGCAGGCCGATGCGATGACCGCCGACTATCCGGTCACGGTGTATGCGATCAAGCAGAGCGGCGGCAAGCTGGAGGCCGCCGGTGAGTTGTTCAAGACCGCGCCCTACGGCTGGGCGGTGCCGAAGGGATCGCCGCTCGCACAGGCCCTTCTGAAGGCGCTGGAGCACGTCATCCAGACCGGTGACTACAAGACGATTCTGGCCAACTGGGACGTGCAGGATGGCGGGATCGGCAAACCGGTGATCAACGGCGCCGTCAACTGACCGTGGCTGCCGACACCTCGTCGCCCGCCCCCATCAACGCCGTGGCGTTGCGGCACCCGTGGCGGTGGGTGGCGGCGACCGCCATCATCGCGTTGGTGGCGCTGTTCCTCTACGGGGCCGCCACGAATCCCGACTACCACTGGTCGACGTACTCGAAATACCTTTTCGACAAACGGATCTCGGCGGCGGCATGGAACACGCTTCAGTTGACCGTGCTGTCGATGGCGCTCGCAGTGGTGCTCGGTGTCGCCTTCGCCGTCATGCGGTTGTCGCCGAACCCGGTCCTGCGGTCCGTTTCGTGGGTGTACATCTGGATCTTCCGGGGCACGCCCGTGTACGTGCAGCTGGTGTTCTGGGGTTTGTTCCCGGTGCTCTACAAAAGTATTCAGCTCGGAATTCCGTTCGGCCCCAGCTTCGTTCACTTCAGCCTGCAGAATTTGTCGCTGTACTTCATCCTCTCGGTGATCGGCCTCGGGCTGAACGAAGCGGCGTACATGGCCGAAATCATCAGGGCGGGCATCAGTTCGGTGCCGGAAGGTCAGACCGAGGCGTCCGTGGCGCTGGGGATGTCGTGGTGGATGACGATGCGGCGCGCCATACTTCCGCAGGCCATGCGTGTGATCATCCCGCCGACGGGAAACGAGGTCATCAGCATGCTCAAGACGACTTCACTGGTGATCGCGGTGCCGTACACCCTGGAGCTCTACGGGCGCGCGCATGACATCGGAATCGCGCTGTTCCAACCGATTCCGCTGCTGCTGGTGGCGGCGACGTGGTATCTGGCCATCACGAGCGTGCTGATGGTGGGGCAGTACTACCTGGAGCGGTACTTCTCGCGCGGGGCGTCGCGCAAGTTGACGTCGAAGCAGCTCGAAGCGCTGGCACAGGCCCAGCGCGCCTTCGAGGAGCATGTATGACGGCGATGGTGGTCGCCGAACAGGTCTGCAAGGACTTCGGCGCCCTCAAGGTGCTCAAGGGCGTGACGTTGACCGTCGAACGCGGGCAGGTGTTGTGCATCGTCGGTCCGTCGGGGTCGGGCAAGTCCACGTTCCTGCGCTGCATCAACCACTTGGAAGACGTCAGCGCCGGGCGGCTGTACGTGGACGGAGAGCTCGTCGGCTACCGCGAGAAGGGCGGCAAGCTCCACGAGCTGCCGCCTCGGGAAGCCGCCAGGCAGCGCCGCGACGTCGGCATGGTCTTCCAGCACTTCAACTTGTTCCCGCACCGCACGGCGCTGCAGAACATCGTGGAAGCACCGCTTCACGTCAAGAAGGTGAAGAAAGACGTGGCGTTGCGCAAAGCGCGAGAGCTGCTGGACCGGGTCGGACTGTCCGAGAAGGCCGGCGCCTATCCGGCGCAGCTTTCGGGCGGCCAGCAGCAGCGGGTGGCGATCGCGCGGGCGCTGGCCATGGAACCCAAGCTCATGCTGTTCGACGAGCCGACGTCTGCGCTCGACCCTGAGCTCGTCGGCGAGGTCTTGGGCGCAATGCGTGACCTGGCGCGCGCCGGCATGACCATGCTCGTCGTCACCCACGAGATGGGTTTCGCGCGCGAGGTCGCCGATCAGTTGGTGTTCATGGACGAGGGCGTCGTCGTGGAGAGCGGGAACCCTCGCGACGTGATCAGTGCTCCCAAAGAGCAACGTACGCAAGCATTTTTGTCCAAGTTGCTCTGACGACGGACCGGCCCGGACCTCAGGCTGCTGCGCCGGCCGCCGCGCAAGCCATCTGGACGTCACGAGCGCTGTTGTTGAGGTCGGCCGCCGCTGCATTGAGCGAGTCGCCGCCGCCGCGAAGTCCCATTGTCAGGACGAGCCGCGCCGCGTCGAATGACCACGTCCGCATCGGATTCGCGATCTCCGGCGGCAATCCCGGTGTTTGCGATGCGGTCAATGCAACGCCCGCTGCTTCCCTCAGCGCTGTCCGGCCAGCGACGTTGGAGTCCGAGATTCGGGGATCGGCATAATTCACGTTGTTCCCGTTTCCCGCAGTTGCATAGGCGAACTCTTCGTAGTTGTCCGCGGCGTAGGCCAGCGCCCCGCTGAACTGCCTGCACGCGTCAGCCGCGGCGGGACTGGTGCCGTCTGCCGCTGGTGCGGCGACGGGTGGCGGGCTGGATGCCGGGCCCGGTGCCGCTGGAACCTGAGCGTCTGCGTCCGCGGGTTCGGCGAATGCGCTCGGCACAACGGCCAGGCTGAGGGCAACCGCGAAAAGTTCAACGACCAAGACCCGCTTGCACACTCGTGATGGCCTCATCGCGTCCTTTCAGGTAACAGATTCTTTTGACGATCACGCTCAAGGTCAATTGACCAACTGACATCCGATCGCCGCGCCCCGGCCCAGCGTCAAACCACAACGGCTCAAGGCCTGGTAGTCGAGATGATCGGGGAGACAACCGTCTCGGGAGTGAACAGATGTCAGACTGCCGGTGACCAGACGTGAACGGTTGCATGTCTTGACCACATGTCCCGCGCAACTGTGCCCTGACGAAGCCGGTGGTGCGCTCATGCTGTATCCGCAAGCACATCGACGGCGACAAGTAGCCGGTAATCGGGTGTGAATTGTTGGCATTCCGTTCAACGTTCGGATACCCGGCCCAACAAAGATTCCACGCGACAGATCTCGTGCGGTTCCAGGCGATGAGAGGCTCCGACCCGACATGTTGAATCGTTTTGCCACGCTGGTTGCTATTTGCACGCTGGTCCCGGTCGGGACAGCGCCACTCGCGCTGGCTGATCCGCCGCCCGCACCGGCAGTGCCGGTTGCAGAAGCCGTTCCACCGCCTGGTGAGCCGGGTGGCCCGGGTCCCGCCGGCCCGGTGCCGTCCGCTCCTCCGGGCGTCTTGAAGACGCCGGACGGCTACACGCTGACGGTCACCGGAAAGAATGAGTCGATGGAGCCGGTGGCGCCGCTGACCGGCGCGCCGACTTCCCGGGAATACCTGGTGGATGGCACGTTCACCGGGGCGGTGACGGGTTCGGGCGGACCGAAGCTCGCCGGCGGAACTCTGGAGGCCGGATATCAGATCGGGTGCGGCATCGCCCAGGATGACATCGAAAGCATTGTGTCGGCGGGCATTAATCCCGGTTTGAGGGTTCCGTTTGTCAACGGCCAAGGCCTGCTTCCACTCACCTTGGCGCCGTCCGTTGGCTACCAGATGAAGATCGACCTCAAGCCCGGCACGGTGAATATCGTCCCGATCGACAAGAAGAAGTTCAAGGGCACGACTCCGGCGATCAACATCACTGGTTTACGCGTCAAGTTCGACCAGTGCGCAGGAGCCTCGTTCATCCGGTCCTATGCGACGCTGACCAGTTCGACCGATGACACCGACGACGTCATTACCTATATCGGTGTAACCAAAATGGTTTGAGGCCAACCGATCCGGCTGCCTGCCGCCAGCACCCCCGAACCGGATCTACCCTTCGTATGCCCCCCACAATGTGTGGGGGGCATACGACTTTCTAGCGCAGCTGACCACGGCGGGACGATACTCAAGTGCCGCGAATCAATGCGCACCGTATCCGCAGGCCGCTCGGAGCGCATTGAACCGCGCAGTCGTGGGGCACCGGGGGTGAACTGTTGGCGCTCCGTTTACCGCTTGGACACTCGGCTCATTGAGGATATCTCGGGACAGATCCCGTATAGAATCGGAGATGAGAGGCGCCAACACGACATGTTGAATCGTTTTGCCACGCTTGCCGCCGTGTGCATGCTGGTCCCCGTCGGGACTGCCCCACTTGTCCTGGCTGATCCGCCGCCGGCCGAGCCGGCCGCCGAGGCAGGACCACCGCCGGACAACGGTGTCGTTCCCCCCGGGCCTCCAGGTATTGCACGCACCACCGACGGACGGACATTGACGGTCGTCGCGAAAGACGAGACTCAGCTACCGGTGCCGCCGCTGACGACATCGCTCGCGTCGCGCGACTGGCTGGTCGGCGCCACCTTCACCGGGACAGGAATGGGCACAGCGAAGGGCGGCACACTCGAGGCCGGGTATCAGATCGGCTGCGGGATCGAGATGGACAAGGTGAAGCTGATCGGCTCGATCGGTCTCGGCACCTCGGGTACGTCGATCGGTGGTACTGGTGCTACGCAGCTTCTGCCGACCGGCTTCACTGTGCCCATCCAGGGCCAGATCGAGGTCGATCCGAGGCCTGGCACCGTCACCAGCGTCCCAGTGGACAAGAAGGAGTACAAAGGCAATTCGACGCGGGTGACCGTGCGCGACATTCACATCAAGATCGACAACTGCGTCGGAGCATCGTCACTGCGCTCGTATGCGGTCCTGACCAGCTCCAACGGCGACACCGACGACGTCGTGGCCTACTACGGCGTCACCAAGGTGTTCTGAGTCGGGATGATGATCAAGACCCCCCAGAGCGTCATGCCGGCGACAATTGCCGTAGCCGGCATGCTGGCTATCGGTGCGGCGGTTACCGCGGTTGCCGCTTCGGCGTCCGCCGCCGCGGAGCCGCCGCCCCCGCCGGCACCTGCTGAACCCGCGCCGATCGGTATCCTGCCACCGCCCGGGGTGCTACAGAGCTTTCTGCCGGACGGGGCGATGGCACCGGGTTCGGGTTATGACTTCCTTCTGGGTCAGGCCCCGGTTCCCGCCGTATCGGGCGGCGCGCCTGATCAGCCTCCGCAGCCGCTGCTGTTGGACGACAACGCCATTCGCGCGCTTCGTCCCACCAACTTCGGGCTGGCGGGGCAAGGCCAGGAATCGATCTACAGCTAT
>JBAPQQ010000105.1:0-1533 GCA_049280695.1 Mycobacterium sp. | reverse complement strand
GCAACAGAGCGCGAAGGCACGTATGGGACCGAAAGCCTGCGCCACGGCCCGGGCAGTTCGCTAGGGTAGACACACGGGCAGGGGACGACGCGGTCCCGGCCTCGTCGAACCGGGAGGCGCGACGGCTGTTGATGGACTTCGTCGAGTTCGTTCGCGACCGGTGGTCAGTCCTGTCATTTCTCGCCTACCAGCACATGAGTCTCGTGGTGCAGACGCTCGCCCTGGCGACCGTGTGCGCGGTGGTCATCGGCGTACTGATTTACCGCTCGCCGTGGGGTGTGGCAGCCGGCAACGCGGTGACCTCCGTCGGTCTCACGCTTCCGTCGTACGCGCTGCTCGGCATGTTGGTCGGCATCGTCGGCATCGGCGTGTGGCCCTCGGTCATCATGCTCGTGTTCTTCGGCGTCCTGCCGATCCTGCGTAACGTCGTCGTCGGGCTGACCGGAGTCGACAAGACACTGGTCGAGTCGGCGCGCGGTATGGGCATGAGCCGGCTGGCCACTTTGGTCCGCCTGGAGATCCCGCTCGCCTGGCCGGTCATCATGGCCGGGGTTCGGGTGTCCGCGCAGATGATGATGGGTATCGCCGCGATCGCCGCATTCGCCCTGGGCCCCGGCCTCGGCGGCTATATCTTCTCGGGCATCTCCCGCTACGGCGGTGCCAACGCCACGAACTCCGTCGTTGCCGGCACCGTCGGCATTCTCATCCTGGCGGTCATTCTCGACACCGCGCTCAATGTTCTCACGCGCCTGACGACCCCCAGGGGGATACGTGCCTGATCCGGCCGCAGCCGACGTCGCACCAGACCACCGTGAACGGGCGGTCGGCGGCACCCGCATTCTGCTCGACGGCGTCACAAAACGCTACGGCCCCAACGCCGCTCCGGCCGTCGACAACATCACGCTGGAGATACCGGCCGGCGAGATCGTGATGCTCGTCGGCCCGTCCGGCTGCGGCAAGACCACCGCGATGAAGATGATCAACCGCCTCATCGAGCCCACCAGTGGCCGCATCCTCATCGGCGACGACGACGTCACCCACCGCAACCCCGACGAACTGCGCCGCCACATCGGCTATGTCATCCAGGGCGCAGGCCTGTTCCCGCACCTGACCGTCGGCGACAATATCGCGATAGTGCCCCGCCTGCTCAAGTGGGACAAGAAGCGCACCGCAGCACGCGTGGATGAACTGCTCGATCTCGTGAACCTCGAAGCGGCACAGTACCGCGACCGCTACCCGCGCGAATTGTCCGGCGGTCAGCAGCAGCGCGTCGGGGTGGCGCGCGCGCTGGCCGCCGACCCGCCGGTCCTGTTGATGGACGAGCCGTTCGGAGCCGTGGACCCCATCACCCGCCAACGGCTGCAGGACGAATTGCTGCGCCTACATGACGAATTGCGGAAGACCATCGTGTTCGTCACCCACGACTTCGACGAGGCCGTCAAACTCGGCGACAAGATCGTCATCCTGCAACAGGGCTCCAGGATCGTGCAGTACGACGCTCCCGAGGAGATCCTGGCCCGGCCGGCCAACGAC
>JBAPQQ010000104.1:0-2377 GCA_049280695.1 Mycobacterium sp. | reverse complement strand
GGCGGCAGGGTGCCGCGCCGCCACTCGGCCTGCCGGGCCTGGTCGGGTTCCATGCCGTGCAGCATGTCGTGCAGCATCCGGTCGCCGACCGTCCACTCCTCGAGCGCGTCGATGTCGACGGGCATGGCGTCCTCGACGCCGTCGACCTCCCACGGCAGTGTGTAGTCGAGCGCGCGGAAGAAGCCCTTGACCGGATCCCGGAAGAAGCCGGTGAGGTCGGCGAGCACGACGTCGTCGGGCAGCGGGGCAGGCAGCGGGCCGCAGATGAAAGGCGGGCGCTCCGTGCGCTCGCCGGAGCGGGCGTGGGCGGCGTTCAGGACGGTCGGGTCGAAGGTGAACGGTTCGCCGGGGATCAGCTCGCCGGGGATCACGTTGCGAGTGTCGAAGGGCTGCAACGGATGTTTGACGATGATCGTGTCGCGCACTTTGTTTGGTGTCGTCATGTCGAGTGTGTCGAGCAGCTCGGCCAGCGGAACTGCGGGCGGGCGTTCCTGGCCGGAGTATTCGTTGGCGCCGGTGTAGGTGATGACCAGTTTCTCGGTGGCCGCGCCGATGGCGTCGAGCAGCAATTGCCGGTCCTCCGAACGGATGTCACGTTCGCCGGTCATCGGGTTGCGGGCGAGCGCGTCGTCACCGTCGACCACGCCGTGCCGCGGGAACACCCCGTCGTCCAGGCCGACGAGGCAGACCACTCGGTGCGGCACCGAGCGCATCGGCACCATGGTGCACACGGTCAGCGTGCCGGTGCGAAAGTTGGCGCGCGTGGGCCGCCCGGCGAGATGGCGCTGCAGGAGTGCCTTGACGTCGGGCAGGCGCATCGCGGTGTCTGCGCGAGGGCCGGCGTGTTTCAAGACGTCGGCGAACTCGCGCTGCAGCTGGCTGGTCTGCCAGGCGTCGTCGTCGTCGACGCGGGCGAGCAGGTCGACGCCGTCGGTGAGTGCGGACAACCACTCGTGCAGCGGGCGCACGCCGGTGAGCGATTCGACCACGTGCCTCAGCCGGTCGATGTATTCGGCCAACTGGCCGGCGAGTCCGACCCGATCGCTGCCGACGTCGTCGAGTGGCAATGTGGCGTCGATCCAGGCGTGCGAGTCGTCGGACATCGCGATGCCCGCGAGCACCCGGTCGATGCCGAATTGCCATGTGTTCTGGACGAAGTCGACGCCGAACGGACGGCGGTGTTCGCGGTCGAAACCCCACCGGATGTTGGCTTGGCGGACCCAGCGGGCGATGTCGTCCAGGTCGTCGTCGGTGAAGCCGAAGCGCGCCCTGACCGGGCTTGCGTGCGCGAGGTTGAGGACTTCGGTGGCCGTGGCCCTGCTGCCGGCCAGCTGCAGTAGTTGCGAGGCGACGCCGAGCAGGGGATTGGTCTGGGTGAGTGCCCGGTCGGCGAGCTTGACGCGCAGCCGGTGCGCGGGATGCACGCCCTTGATCATGTCGCCGAGCCCGAACCCGGCGACGATCAGCGGTGCGTAGGTCTCGATGTCGGGGCACATCACCAGGATGTCCCGTGGTTCCAGCGTCTCGTCGTCTTGCAGCAGGCCGAGCAGAACCTCTCGCAGAACGTCCCTTTGGCGGGCCGGGCCGTGGCAGCTGTGTACCTGGACGCTGCGGTCTTCCCCGGTGTGCCGGCGGCCATCGGGCCTGACTTGGTTGGCGGTGATGTCTTGCTGCAGCCAGCCGAGTAGAGTGTCGGGTTTGGTTGCGCCGCCTAGGTATTCGTCGGTATGGGGGTGCGGCAGGTTGCGTTGCAGTTCGCGGAGGTCGCGGCCGAGGGTAGCCAGCAGCGGGTGGTCGACGTGGCGGTGGGTGGTGTCTGTGTGCCTCGGAATCGGGCCGTGCTCGTTGTGGAGTTCTTGCCAGAGGTGGTCGCTGGGGTGCGGCAGCCACAGGTGAAGGTCGTGGTGGGTGGCCAGCGCGCCGAGCAGTTCGATGTCGGTGAGGTTCAGGCGGGTGTGGCCGAACAGCGAAATCCTCGGTGGCAGGTCGGTGGGCGATTCCTTCAGTGTGGCAACGGTTTTCTGGTGCCTGATGTGGGGTGGGTCGTTGTCGATGCGGTCGGCGAGGTTTCGCCACAGCTCGGGTTGCCAGTGCAGGTCTTCGTCGAGTTCTTGCGTGTTGCCGTCGAGCCAGTCGACGAGGAGCTGTGGGCGTTGCCGGGCGTAGGAGGCGAAGAGCCCGGCGAGGCGGCGGGCTACGGCGTAGCGGCGGCCTTGCCTGAGCTCTTTCTCCTCTTCGTGCTCGAAGTGGCCGAGGTGGGTGGCGAGCGTCGTGCACCAGGGTTGGTCGAGGCTTTCGTCGATGACTTCGAGCAGCGGCCAGACCATGGCGTCGGGCGACCACGGGTCGTCGTCGACGGTGCCGGTGAGTTCGGCGA
>JBAPQQ010000103.1:0-10147 GCA_049280695.1 Mycobacterium sp. | reverse complement strand
CGAGCTGCCCCGGATCCGTTCGGAGCGGCCGGCTTTCGAGCTGCACTATCCGTGGATGATCGAACGCATGCGCACCGAATCCCACATCGGCCGGCACGCGGAGGTCACCGCCGAATAGTGCTCCGGGACGGCTCTCAAGGCCGCGCGATGAGATCGACCAGTACAGCAGCCTCGCTGATGCCGACATTTTTGGTGGCGGTCAGCAACGTGAGTGAGCGTTCAGACGCCAGATCGCGCAGGTGCGTAACCGCGGCGGCGCGGCCCGGATCGCTCAGCTCGACGTTGTAGCGGCGGGTGAATTCGTCGAACAACGCTGGGTCGTGGCCGTACCACTTGCGCAATTCCGTGGACGGGGCGACGTCTTTGCACCATTCATCCAATCGGGCCGCGGCTTTGCTCACGCCGCGCGGCCAGACTCGATCCACCAGCACTCGGACGCCATCGCTTGCCATCGGATCGTCATAGATCCGGCGCGCCTGCACCTTGCCCTGTTTGGTCATCACTTGTCTCCTCTTGCATCCTGGCCAGACACAGTTCGGGTCCGACGAACGGCTCGAGGCGGCCCGAAATCGCAGGGTGTCGGGACTCCAGCTGGCCCCCTTGACTGGCCGGATCGGCGAGCAGACCAGCCAGCAATCCCAGATGTATCTCACAGACCACCTCGGGATGAGATCGCGCGAAATCTCTGACGGGGCAGGCGTGCAACCGAATGAGCCGTTCCCTTGCGGTCGTCGGCTCGCTGGAAGCAGATGATGGCATTGGTGGATTTGTCGCGGTCGCGATCTCGGGGGCGAACCCCATCTTCGCGAACGCGACGGTGGCGCGCCCGACCGCTCGATCAAGCGGGTGATCGGACGTGGTGTCGGCGAGATCGGTGCTTGCCCCCCGGGACATTCTCGCGGCCCATCGTCGTCCCGCATTTCGAGCGCGCCGGGCGCGGGTTTGCGCACTGGAACCCAACTCCATTGCGAGCACCTCGGCGAGAGTCTGATAGTCCAGACGCTCCTCGGCCGGTTCATATCCTGTGCGTGGCCTCCCGGGGCCCGGCCCTTTGAGTCTGGTGCGCACGACCGCTCCCGCGTCGCACAGAGTGTTCAAGTGGAAACGCACCGTGGTCACGTGCAATCCGAATTCGGAGGCGATCTCTACCGCATCGACCGCATGCTCGTGTTCGCGAACTGAGCGAAGTATCCGTTCACGTTGAATGTTGTGCGGCAGATGATTTCGGCGCGGGTGTGCGGCTCCGGAGTCCGCCTTCTCGTCCACTTCGCCGTCTTCCTTCCTTCATATTTAACGGATATACTTCCTCTATAGTAGCGCTTACCGGGCCGGAAAGGTGCCGATTGTGACGAGCCACGTCCGACGGGAGACGGCGCCCGAAGTCACGTCGGGCGAGGCTGTCGATGTCGTTGGAGCGCCACGCCACGACCACAATCCGGTGCCGGAAAGCATTGGCAGCTCTGCACACACATCAACATGTCGATCGAATCAATTGGCCAGGACGGGGGGCCGCTGATGTCCGCACCAACTCTTCACGACAATGCCTCACAAGCGCGCCGCTCGGCCGACCGTGGCCTGCGGCTACGGTTGAAGCCCGCGCATCGGTCTCGCGGGTTCGTACAAGGCGCGTGGTGGCCGCGTTCAACGGACCTCGTCGCCGGGCTTCGGCCCTTGCTGCCGGCTCTCTCGTCGCGGCTAGCAGGCATTGACCGCGTGATCTACGACGAGAACGTCTGGGCACCAACACCGTTGGAGATGGAATTCGGGAGCCAGCCGGTGATCCTCGAAGGGTCCGGCGACCAGTCGATCAACATCCTATCGGTGGTCAGTGAACAGTTCGGACGGCTGGTCCTGCTGGTTGTCCCGCCATACACCGACCCAACACGCGCCTACACCATCGTCATGACCGCGGCGCGCCTGGATGACACGTCGACGGCTGACGAGCTGCTTGGGATCGACGCGCGCGAAGCCGAGGATCGTCGTGCCGCGTTGATCGCGCATCAACGCTGGGAGTCCGAGGGCGGCGCACTGCGGGACGTGACCACGGTGTCCCGGCGCACCAGCGGGAGAACGGGAGGCCCGGCGCGCTCAGTGACTGAAGTCGAATGACGATCAATACAACCGCAAGCCAATGAATTTTTTTGAGAAAGAACGGGAGTCACGATGCCGAGTCGTAGCGCACGCACCGGATGGAATGGCACCTTGCAGGAGGGTGCCGGTGAAGTGGAGCTGTCAAGCTCCGGCTTGGGGACATTCAACATGTCGTTTCCCAGTCGTGCCGCAGAGGAAGCGGGTGGGAAGACGAGCCCGGAAGAGCTGATCGCGGCGGCACATTCGGCGTGCTTCGCCATGCAACTGTCAGCTGAGATCGCGGAAATGAACGCAACCCCAAAGAGTTTGGAGGTCACGGCCACCGTCTCGCTCGGCCCGGACACGCCTGGCTTCAAACTGACCGGGATCAAGCTTACCGTCCGCGGAGATGTCGACGGACTCGATAGTGACGACTTCGTCAAAGCTGCCCAGGCAGCGAAACAGAGCTGCCCGGTCAGCAAAGCGCTGACGGGTGTGCCAATCAGCCTGGATGCCGCGCTGATGTGATCAGCCGACAAGCCGGAGAACGCTCGCCCCCGAAATCTACGACTGTCTTCGAGGGGTCCATTAAGGCTGTGCTCGCTGGCGCCGAGATCAGCGTCGACGCTGAGCTTGTCGAGACCGGTCTAGGCCCGACGAGCTGACGAAGGGAGCCGCATGCCCAATTCGACTCTGTCTGCCGCCCTGAAGCGGGAGCATCACGAAATAGACAGTGACATAGCGGCGTTCGTCGAAAAGCTGAATTTCGGTAACTTGCGGCCCGAATTGCTGACTGCGGCGTTAGACGCGCTGCGCCGGCACATCTACCTGGAGGAAGTCTTCCTGTTCCCTCCCATCCGCAAGGCCGGATTGTTGATGCCGATCTTCGTGATGATGCGCGAACATGGCGAGCTATGGCGCACCATGAACGTTTTGACGGCTCTGCTGACTGACGGAAAGGACAGCGGACGGCTGCTTGACACCTGCAACCAGCTGCTGAGTCAACTCGACCAGCACAACGCAAAAGAGGAGCCGGTGATCTATCCTCACGCAGACACCGACGTGCCACCGGAGACGAGCGCGGAATTGGCCTGGTTCATCGAGGCCGGCCATGCCCCGGATGGTTGGGTTTGTCAGCAGGCAGGTCAGTGAGACCGCCCGGGCAGACCCGGGCGCTCGCATCCTTTGCAGAGACGCAGAGCTCACAGCAATAGCTAGTTTTTACATGCCGACATTGTGTAAAATCGGGGCATGACCTACGTGATCGGCGAGCCGTGTGTTGACGTGATGGACCGAGCGTGTGTCGAGGAATGCCCAGTGGACTGCATTTATGAGGGAGGCCGCAGTCTTTATATTCATCCCGACGAGTGCGTGGATTGCGGCGCCTGCGAGCCGGTGTGTCCGGTCGAGGCCATCTACTACGAGGACGAGCTGCCCGAGGATCTTCAGCCCTATCTCGCCGATAACGACGCGTTCTTCAGTCAGGCCCTGCCCGGCCGCGACGAGCCCTTGGGCTCGCCCGGTGGTGCGGCCAAGATCGGTCCGGTCGGTGTTGATACGCCGTTGGTGGCCGGTCTGCCGCCCCAAGGCAGTTGATCGCGATGAGCACAAGTCGGGTCGCTTGCCGGCACGGCGTACGTCCTGGGTCGATGTCGTGACCGGGGGTGGGGCGGTCGCCGTGGCCGCCGTGTTCGTCTGGCTGGGCATGGTGGTGGCGATCTCGTTCGTGGAGGCGCCGCTGAAGTTCCGGGCGCCCGGCGTGACACTGGCGATCGGCCTGGGTATTGGCCGGTTGGTTTTTCGTGTGCTCAACGCCATCGAGGCTATCCTCGCGATCGCCATTGTTGCTGCAGCCCTGCTGGATTCACCTCCGCTGGGAGCGACCGTGGCGATAGCGGTCGCGGTGGCCGCCCTGCTGGTCCAATTGCTGGCGGTTCGGCCAAAGCTGAGCCGGCGCTCCGATGTCGTCCTAGCTGCTCCGGCCGTCTCTGACCAGCCGACAACGCGATCCCGCGTCCACTATGTCTACGTCGGGCTGGAAGTCGTGAAGGTGGTCGCGCTGATCGTCGGCGGCGCCGTGCTACTGGCCGCCTGAGACGCTTCGAAGGAGGGTCGCGTGAATGCCGTGTCATCAGAGGCGGTGATAGTCGACTTGGCCAGCCGCGCCGACGTGGAGGCGTTGCTGCGCCGCTTCTACGGCCGGGTTCTCGTCGATGACGTTCTTGCGGAACCGTTCGAAGAGATCCGAATGAAGGGGCTCGAGTCGCACCTTCCGGTGATGTGCGACTTCTGGGAAACCGTCCTGTTCCGCGCGGGGCTTTATCAAGGCAGCGCCCTGCAGGCACATAAGAAGGTCCACGGCCGAAACTCACTGGCCGCCAATCATTTCCTCCGTTGGCTTGAGCTCTGGAACGACACCGTCGACCAAATGTATCGGGGGCCGGTCGCTGAGCAGGCCAAAGTGCAAGCCACCAGAATCGCTTGGGCCATGCATCGCCGCCTGACCGGGAACGACTCGCAAGAGCTCGATGCTCTTGTCGGGCGCTAAGAGGCCGTGTCATGACGAACCGGCGAGGGGTCCGGGTGCCGCGTGGTCTGAGCAGGCCCAGGGTGCATCTCGATGAGTGGTGCCGGCGGGGGCTTGGCGCGGCGTTACCGTCTTCGCGATGTCTTTGGTTGTCGGGGACATGCAGCGGTTGAACGTGGTGGTCTGCGGGGGCGGTTTCGCCGCCGCAGAGGGGTTGTTGCGTCTGCACCGGTTGACCGGCGAGCGGGTGGCCGTGACGCTGATTACCCCCAACGAGCACCTGAACTACCGTCCGCGCACCGTGATGACCCCGTTCACCGGAAGCCCGGTGGCGCGTTACCCGATCCGGGACCTGGCGGCAGCCACGAGCGCACGGTGGGTCCGCGACCGCCTGGCATCGGTGGATCTTCGGTCCCGCACCCTGTACACAGCCAACGGACAGTCGCTCAACTATGACGCGGCGCTGTTGGCCCTCGGCGCGCAAGAACGCAAGCCGAACCCGCATGTTGCGCTGTTCACCGACCGCACCGGAGGGCAGACATACCGCGGCATCGTCGAACAGATCGACACCGGCGCTATCACCAGCCTGACGCTGATCGAGCCGAGCGGTCCGTCCTGGCCGGTCCCGCTGTACGAACTCGCACTGCTCACCGCCAAACACGCACACGATCGTGGGTTACGCGTGGAGATCACACTGGTCACCCCGCGCCCGCACCCGCTGTACCCGTTCGGAGAGACGGTCGGGGCCACGGTGGAACGCCTGCTGCAGGCTGCGGGCGTCACGCTGCACTCGGGAACCAGTGCTCACATCGCCGGACCGCGACTGGTCCACCTCACACCGGCCGGCGTGGAGCTTCGCCCGGATCGAATCGTCACCTTGCCGACGATTACCGGACCGAATGTGCGTGGCGTGCCCGGCGACGCACGCGATCGCTTCATTCCCGTCGATGACCGCTGCCGCGTCCCCAACACCGACGGACGCGTCTTCGCCGCCGGGGATGCCACCGATCTGCGGGTCAAGCACGGCGGGCTGGCGACCCAGCAAGCCGATATTGCCGCCGCCGGTATCGCTCATCTGGCTGACGTCGCTCCTGCCCCGGGACCGTTTCGGCCGGTGCTGTACGGCACCCTGCTCACCGGTGATGCACCGTTGTACCTGCAGGCCCACCTGGTTGCAGGCCGTGGCTGGCAGTCCCAGATTTTGACCGAGCCGGCCTGGCCGGCCGATCAGCTTGTGGTCGCCGATGAGCTGGTGTCCTACCTGGCCGAACATCCGCCGGCTGGGTAGTCAACGTGCGGAGCCCTGCCGGCAGCGGTTACCCGCTCGCTCAGCGATTATTCTTATTACAAGATTTGCTTGTAGTAACATGCGAGGATGCCGAAGGCCACTGATCCGCCGGCGGCGGCCGCGCCTGGGGTGCTGGGACGACGAGAAGCAGTACTGCAGCTGCTGCGCAACTCGGCCGAGCCGCGCAGTATCGCGAGCTTGGCCGAAGAGATCGGAGTCCACCCGAACACGGTTCGGTTTCATCTCGAAACGCTGGTGCGAGCCGGCCGCGTGGAGCAGGTCCACGGGGCTTCGTCGGGGACCGGCCGGCCACCGAGCCTGTTTAGGGCCAGCCGCCGGATGGATCCCACCGGACCGACCAATTACCGGTTACTCGCGACGGTTCTGACCGACTACCTCGCTGCGAATGCTCGCGACCCCGCAAAAACCGGAACAGAGCTCGGCCGCTCTTGGGGGTCGTCGCTCATCCAACACGGTGCGCGTGGGCGCACGCCGTCGAAGCACCGATCCGTCATCGAGTTGGTCGCGATCCTCGACGAACTCGGCTTCAAGCCCGAGCCGCCGCCAAACCGGAATGTCAGCGAAGTCCGATTGCGGCACTGTCCCTTTCTTGACGTGGCCGAGCAGTACGGCGAGGTGGTCTGTTCGGTTCACCTGGGCCTGATGCAGGGCGCGCTGTCCGCGCTGCGGGGACCCGTGACCGTCGACCGCCTCGAGCCGTTCGTCGAGCCGGATCTGTGTATTGCTCATCTTGCGCCGGCATCCCTCGAACGGGAGCGCTGACCGGCCGATCGTGACCAGACCAGGGAACATTCCGAGAGGGGAGCCCACCGGTGGACAAGGTTTCGCTTACCGCTCTTGCCCGTCAGCATCTCGCGGCCGCGCACAACGCCACCAGCGGCCGCAGCGCGCACACCGTCTATGGCGGACACCAACACGCACTTCGCCAGACGCTGCTTGCCCTGACCGCCGGCACGGGCCTCGCCGACCATGACAGTCCAGGCGAGGCAACACTGCACGTCCTGCAGGGTCGAATCCGGCTAACAAGCCCCGACACGAGCTGGGACGGCATTCCCGGCGACCACCTCGTCATTCCACCCACACCCCACGGCCTGCGCGCCATCGAAGACTCTGTCGTACTGCTAACGGTCGCTAAATCCGTTGGTAATAAATAGATTTGAGGCATTGCGGGCGTCCTCAGGCCGCCGGTCATCGGCTCTTTGCCCCGAAGCGCTTGTCGCTCGCACATCGCGGCGGTCATCGGTCGAAGTGTCGATGGGTGGAGTCGAGGGCACCGGCATTGCCGAGGAATCGCAGTAGGACAGGCTTGGCTCGCTGGAGCGCTTCGACACTGCTGCGCTGCCGCGTGCTGCTGCCGACCCCCGGCCATCGTCAGGCGCCGGTGACTTCGGCGTAGAGCTTGTCGTACTCCTGGGTCTGCTGGTCGGTGAGCGTTGGCCACGACTTCGCGTTGTCGAGCACCGAGACGGGCGGGTTGATCAGCGGGTTGGCCGCTATACCCGGGTCGATCTTGTTCAGTTCGTCGGTCATGTTCGACAGCACCGGCACGTAGTTGGTGTGCGCGATGAGCTTGGCGTAGTTGGCGCGGTCGTACACGTAGTTGATCCAGGTCTCGGCCCAGTCCTGGTGCTGGGTGGTGTAGGGGATCACCATAGTGTCGACGAACGTGGTGCCGCCGGTCTCGGGCAGCACGAACTGAAGGGCCGGGTTGTCGGCCTGCAGTTGCACGACGTCGCCGGAGTACGCCTGTCCCACAACGATATTCCCGGAGGCCAAGTCGGTGGTGTAGTCGTTGCCGGTGAATTTGCGAACCTGCCCGCGGTCCTTCTGCTCTCTGACGAGGTCGACGGCTTTTCGCACTGCCTCGGTCGTCGGGTTCTCCGGCGAATTCCCTTGCGACAGCATGATCATGCCCAGCCCGTCCTGCGGGTCGGAGAACAGGCTCACCCTGCCTTTGAACGCCGGATCCCACAAGTCGTCGATGGACTTGATGTCCCGTCCGGAGAGGTCCCTGTTGTATGCCAGCCCGACGAGGCCGGACATGTAGGGGGCGCTGAACTTTCGGCCCGGGTCGATGCTGGAGTCGAGCAGGTCGGGCCGCAGGTTCACGAGGTTGGGGATGCTGGCCGCGTTGAAGTCGTTCAGCCAGCCGAGACTGTGCAGGCGCCCGACCATGAACGAGGTCGGCACCACCAGGTCGGCGCCGATGTCCTGCTTGCGCGACAGCGGTTGCTTGACCTTGGCGAACCACTCCTCGTTGTCGTTGAAGTCCTCCAGGTAGTCGACCTCGATGCCGGTCTTGTCCTGAAACTCGGCTACGAACCCGTCGACCATGTAGTACGGCCAATTCGATATCCGCAGGGCATTGGACGCCGGTCCGCCCGACGGGCCGCGCTCCGAATCGCACGCGGCGAGCAGCGACGGACTCAGGGCAAGGGCGGCGGCGGCCGCAGCGCCGCCGCCGAGGAATCGCCGTCGCGTGGTGAGAATCTCGTGTCCCATTGTCATACAGTGCCTTTCACGGGTTACCGGTCTCGTCGCGGCAATGCTGGGGACAGTGGCGATGATCCGTCGTCCGCCGTGGCCGGACCTTCGGGGCACGATCGGCTGGTTCGCTGCAGTGTGGAGGCGTCGGCCAAGCGCAGCCGGTCGTAGAACAGGTAGGCAAGCCCGGTCCGCGGACGCAGCGCGACCAGCCACACCACCAGCGCCGCGACAGGGACCCCCAGCCACCAGCCCAGGATGTGGATCACCACGCTTGCGACGATCGCGGAGCCGAGCACACCGACGAACACGAACGCCAGCACGATCGCGACGGCCACGGCGGTTCGGGGCGCATCGTGTATCCCGGCGAGGCGGTGCCCCTCCTTGAACCAGCCGGACATGATCCACAGCAGCACGACGACGATTACCGCCATGCCGGCCAGCGTCAACGCGACCGGTGACGTCAGCCACGTCGCGGCACGGTCGAGGGCCACGCCGGGCGACGGATTGTGCGGCCACGACTCGAACACGGCACGGTCGGCCGAGAAGAAGCGTTGATAGCCGCGGCCGTCCCAGCCGTGCACGAGGATGAAGAACATCCCGAAATAGCCCATGCCCACCTGAAGGAACGCCGCGTATCTGCGGCCCGCGCGGATGAGCTTGGCGGTGACCCAGTATCCGAGGATTCCCTGGCTCACGTTCGTGACGGCGAACAGAGTGACGAGCCACGCAGGCAGCGAGGAGTGATCACGGGCGACTTGCATCGTCTCCCAGTCGGGGAACGCCCACAGCAGGTAGGCGCCGCTCGGAGCGAACAGCAGCGCACAGTAGAGGACGTTGACGAACGCGTAGGGGGAGGAAACGAAACGCTGCCAGCCTGCCTCGGTGAGCCGGTCCTTGGACGCCGCAATCTGATGCGTCGCGGCGACGGCGAACCCCGCGCCGATGCCGTACGCCCAGAAGACATCTACTTCAACCATGCGAACCTCCGTTGGTTTGCGTGAGACCGCACACGATCGTGCGAGCCGCGAATCGCACCGTTTCGTCCCACGTGTTGGGCAGCAGTTGATGGCGAGCGCTGGTGAAGTGATCGGCGAGCCCGGTGAGCGTTGACCACAGCACCGCGAGCGCGAGTTCGGTGTCGGCGACGCCGGCTCTCTCGAGGATCGTCCTCGTCTCGTCCAGTACCCGGGTCGCCGCCGCGGACAGTTGGCCGCCGACGACAGTTGAGATGTCGAGGTCCCTGCCGAACTCGGCATACACGTCGCGGTAACTGGTCGCGACGAGAACGAACATCTCCTCGAGGCCGGTCGTCGACGAGAGCGTCGGCTCCAGGTCGGCGAGCATCCGGTCCAGGCGCTCGGCGTACAGCGCCGTGTACAGCGCCTCTTTCGTGGGGAAGTAGGTGTACACGGTGCCCAGGCCGACGCCCGCGCGGCGCGCGACGTCGCGCATCTGGAGTGACGCCGGCCCCTTCTCGCACAGCAGCGAGCGCACCGCCCGCATGATGTCGTGCCGCCGGGCGGCCCGGTCACCCCACTTCGTCTGCACCGGCCCCCAATCTGAACTGTGTTCATATTGACGCCGGGCGGCGTCGTCGTCAACTGGCCGCCGCGACACATCAACCTTGGCGACGACACGCCGGTTGGGCCCGCCAACGTTTATGTCTCGGGGGCAGGGGCGGGGGGATCGAGCGGGTATGTATACCGTCATATATAGTGAGGTCCGTGGCCAGTCCCCGCGAACGCATGGTGCAC
>JBAPQQ010000102.1:0-3161 GCA_049280695.1 Mycobacterium sp. | reverse complement strand
GCGCCGAACTGGGAGGAACTGGCGGTCGGGGCGATCGCGAGCGGTGGGCTGGTTGTCCTCAATGACGACGTGGTCCGCAGCTTGCGCATCAGTGACGAGCAACTGCAGCAGGTGATCGACAGGGAAGCCGCCGAATTGGCCCGCCGGGACGAGGCGTACCGCGGCGGGCGCCCACCGGTCGAACTCGCCGGGAAGACCGTGGTGCTGGTCGACGACGGGATCGCCACCGGGGCGAGCATGCTGGCGGCCATCCGGGCCGTCCGCGCGGCCGGACCCGCCAAGATCGTCGTCGCGGTCCCGGTGGCACCGCCGTCGGCGTGCCGTCAGCTCGCCGATGCCGCCGACGACGTGGTGTCCGTGTGGGTGCCGCCGTCTTTCATGGCGGTCGGCGAGTACTACCGCGACTTCCGCCAGACCTCGGATGACGAGGTGCGAAAGCTGCTGGCCTCCCCGACGCACTGATCAGCGCTCGGGGGACTTCTCCTCGGTCGACTCGGGTTCGGGCTCGGGCTCCGGTTCAGGCTCGGACTCGGGATACTCGGCGTCGAACTCCTGCTCCTCGGCCGACGCTTCCTCGTCGACCGGCTCTTCGTCCTCCGCCGACCCGACAGCGGGTGTGGCGTCGCGCCTCTGCCGTTCCCGCAGCGCGTCGACGATCAGCAGCACCACGCCGATCACGCTGGCGCCGATGCAGACCCAGGCGATGACCTCGTTGCTGGTCACCACCGCGGTCACCAGCGCGGCAAGGCCGATCACGGCCATCACCAGTGCGACGATCAGCATGATCAGACCCGGCTAGTTGCCCCTGTTGTACTGATTGAACGCGCCGCTCTCGCTGTTGGCGCTGGAATCCACCGGGGCGGCGGACCCGCGCTGGCCGAGCTCTTCGAGCTGCGACTCCAGGTAGGTCTTGAGCCGGGTGCGGTATTCCCGTTCGAAAGTGCGCAGCTGCTCCAGACGGCCCTCGAGGACCGTGCGCTGCTGGTTGATGGTGCCCATGATCTCCGAATGCTTGCGCTCGGCGTCGGCCTGCAACGCATCGGCCTTCTCCTGGGCCTGGCGCAGCTGATTCTCCGAGCGCATCTGCGCGTCGGCGAGCATCGCGTCGGCGCGCTGACGCGCCTCGGTCACCGTGGTCTCCGCGGTGTGCCGCGCCTCGGACAGCATCGAGTCGGCATTCGCGCGGGCGTCGGAGAGCAGCTTGTCGGCCTCGGCCTTGGCAGTGCCCGTCAGCCGGTCGGCAGTGTCCTGCGCCAGCGCCAGCACGCGCGCCGCCTTGAGGTGCGACTCTTCGTCTGCGGGGCCGGGCGCCTGTGCCGGGGCGGGCGGAGCCTCGTAGACAGGCTGCTGCTGCTGCGGCTGCTCTTGCGGCTGCTCGTACACCGGAATGGCGGCCGTCGGAGCACCGCCCGGCTGGCCGCCCCCGAGTTCGTGCTCGAGCTCACCGACGCGTTGCCGCAGATCGGTGTTCTCTTCGATCAGTCGTGTGAGTTCGGCTTCAACGAGATCGAGGAACGCATCCACCTCGTCTTCGTTGTAGCCGCGTTTTCCGATCGGCGGCTTGCTGAACGCGACGTTGTGGACGTCGGCGGGCGTTAGCGGCATTTTCTGCCCCCTCGAGTTCTTGACGGTCGAAGCTGATGTAGGAGTGTAAACCGTGGATTGCCCGAACTGTAACTGGCGTCCATCCTGTCACACCAGAACCGCCCGTCGCCGGTGAGCAGAATAATTAAGAAGTAATTTCAATCAGCGGCTGTTAAAGCGTCGTGTTCCCGTATTTCCAGGCCACCTGCATCCCGATGAAGGCCACCAGAAGCAACACCATGATCGACAGGTCGAACCGGACGGCGCCGATTGTCAGCTGAGGAATGATGCGGCGCAACAACTTAACGGGCGGATCGGTAATTGTCAGGACGATTTCCAGGATCACCACGGTGAGGCCCCGCGGCCGCCAGTCCCGGCTGAACGAGCGGATGAACTCGATGACCACCCGAGCGATCAGCAGCAGCCAGAAGACGAACAGCGCGAAGCCCAAGATATCGAAGAACAGCCGCAACTGGCTCGACCTCACTAGCGATGTAGACGACAAGTCCCCGAGGGGCGTTGCCAGCCTACCGAGTGCTGACTTGTCGGCTCCGCCGGCGCGCGATCACTGGTAGGCGTAGAACCCGGCTTCGGCGATACGGCGGCGCTCCTCGGCGGTGACGTCGATGTCGGCCGGGGACAGCAGGAACACCTTGGTGGCCACCTTGTCGAAGGAGCCGCGCAGCGCGAACGCCAACCCGGCCGCGAAGTCCACCAGTCGCTTGGCGTCGGCGTTGTCCATCGTGACCAGGTCGATGATCACCGGAGTGCCGTCGCGGAAGCGCTCGCCGATGGTGCGCGCCTCGCTGTAGTCCTTCGGCCGCAGCGTCGTGATCTTGTTCAGCGGGCTGCCCTCTTCGAACAGCATCGCCATCCGGCGCGGGTCCATCGCCAGCGAGCCGCGGGTGGCGCCGCGCAGCGCGCCGAACCGTGACGTCGGCGGGCGCTCGTATTCGCGGGGCCGGAACCTCGGCTCGTCGTAGCCCCGGCGGTATCCGGGCTCGTAGTCGTCGGGCTCGCGGTCGTCGTAGTCGCGGTCGCGGCCGTCATAGCGGCGGCCGGGCCGCTCGTAGCCGTCTTCCGGATAGGAGCGGCGGTAGCCGCGGTTGCGGCCGGCGCCGGGCTCGTCGTCGTCGTAGTACTCGTCGTCGTAGTCCTCCATCGGCGCCATGCCGAAGTAGGCCTTGACCTTGTGCAGCGTACTCATCGGTGACCCCTTCGGGAGTTCGGTGCTTGGTGACTGCTTGATGTTGGTGTGACAGGAGTGACTACTGCAGGTGACGATAGAGGCCTTGGTCCCAACAACGCGGTACCGACACGCACACACGTGGACCCGTGTTTGATCGCGGCTTCGAGGTCGTCGGACATCCCCGCCGACAGCCGAGCCGCTTCAGGATGGTTGGCGACTACCCGCCGATGTTCTTCGGCTAACCGCGCGAACGCCCGGTCGGGTTCGGCGCCCAGCGGCGGAATGGCCATCAACCCCACCAGTTCCAGGCCGGCGGCACCCGCCACCCGGTCGCAGACCTCGTCCACCAGGTCCGGCCGGCGCACGTCCACGCCACCCCGCGCCGGGT
>JBAPQQ010000101.1:0-1852 GCA_049280695.1 Mycobacterium sp. | reverse complement strand
ACATCGCGCCGCCGATGCTGCTCTTGCCCGCACCGTTGACCCCGGCGAGTACATAGATCCGGGTCAGCGTCGCCGCTTCGGACGTGCCGCCTTCACCGCGGCGCGGCCCAGTTGCGCCGGGGTGGCGCCGAAGGCCGACGCCATCGCGTCCTTTGCGCCCTGGGCCTGCATGTCGTCGAGAAGCTTGTCGAACCGCTCGGTGAGCTCGTCGAGCGCCGGCGCGCCGGCCTTCGTCAGCGCCTCGAACTCCTCGTAGGACACCAGCACCGCCTTGGGCTTGTTGTGCTTGGTGATGGCGACGGCGCCGTCGAGCGCGGCCTGCTCGAAGATTGCGCCGAACTCGTTCTTGAAACGCGTGGCCGCCACCGTCGGCAGGTCGACGAGTTCGCCGTCACGGTTACGGAATGTCAGAGTGGACATAATAGCCATTCTAACTCTTCTGTGCAGTATGGCCGAACCCACCGCACCCGGTGTCAGGTGTCAACCGGCCCATTCGCGGTTACTCCTTCGCAATGGCAGCCGAGCCCGACGCGGTGGCCGTCGTCGTCCCCGCCCACAACGAATCCGCCGTGCTACCGGCCTGCCTGAACTCGTTGCTCGCCGCGACCCGGCACTGCCCGGCACCGGTGACCGTCGTCGTCGTGCTCGACGATTGCAGCGACGGCAGCGCGGCCCCGGCCGGGCAGTACGGGGAGGACGTCCACTTCATCGACGTCGACAAGCGCAACGTGGGGGCGGCCCGCGCCGCCGGCTTCGGGTACGCCAGGGCGCTGATGCGCTCGGTGCCCGACCAAACCTGGTATGCCACAACGGATGCCGACACCCAGGTGCCACCTGACTGGCTGAGTCGCCAACTCGAGTCGGGTGCCGACGTCGTCCTCGGGGTGGTGAGCGTGTCCCAATGGCGGCACTTTCCGCTGGAAGTTGCCGACCGCTATCAACGACGTTACGAATCCGACGAACCCGGTCACCACCATGTCCACGGCGCCAACATGGCTTTCTGCGCGGCTGCGTACTGGGACGCCGGCGGGTTCGCCGCGTTGGCCAGCGGCGAAGACGTGGACCTCGTACAGCGGCTCGAGGCGGCCGGGCACCGCGTCTTCTGGGACGACGAGTTGTCGGTGGCGACGTCCGACCGCAGCACCGGCCGTGCGCCGGGCGGGTTCGCCGACCACCTCGCGGAGGTCTCCCGCGAGCTTTCGGACGACGTGACGGACGAGGCGTCGTGAGCGACCGTCTGGTGACGGACTGGCTTCTGGCCGGACAACTGGACCTGCCGTTGCCGGGCCGCGGTCAGACGATGCGACGCTGGCGGCGGCTGTCCGAACTGACCGAGACGGACGTCGTGGCAGGCCGATTGGCCGAAGCCCACGCCGACGCGATCGCGATCTTGGCCGAACTCGACGCTTTCACCCCGCCGCCCGGCGAGCTGTGGGGCGTGTGGGCGGCCGAGGCGCCCGACGCGTCGGTCACGGCCCGGCGGGCCGGTGAAGGATTCGTGCTCGACGGCGTCAAGGCCTGGTGCTCGGGCGCGGGTTTGTGCGCGCGCGCACTGGTGACCGCGCTACTCGACACCGGCACCCGTGCATTGTTCGCCGTCGACCTGCGTGACGACGCCGTACGGCCGTTATCCAGCGACTGGCACAACTGCGGAATGGCCGCAAGTTACACCCGGTCGGTCGAGTTCCTTGGCGCACAGGCAATTCCGGTGGGACGGCCAGGTGCCTATCTGGAGCGGCCGGGCTTCTGGTTCGGCGCGATCGGGGTCGCCGCCTGCTGGCTCGGCGGCGCGCGGGCGGTGGCTGCGCCGCTGTACCGACGGGTCGCCTCCGGAGGTGCCGACGCGCATGCC
>JBAPQQ010000100.1:0-1982 GCA_049280695.1 Mycobacterium sp. | reverse complement strand
CCCGCCGTCCCCGCCATCTCTGGGATCCACCACCTTTCGCTCACCGTCAGGGATCTCGAAGCCAGCTTGTCCTGGTACCAGAGGCTGCTGGGCGCAGACCGCATACCGATGCAATTTCCTCACTACGAGCGGGAGGACACCGGGTACGGGGTGTTGCTCGTGGAGCCGCGCTCGAATCTGATGATCGGGCTGCACACGAACACCGCCAACGACGGGCAGCAATTCGACGAGGCCCGGACCGGGTTAGACCATGTGGGACTCAATGCGGGCACCCGGGAAAACCTGGCGGCGTGGAAAGCCTGGCTCGACGAGCTCGGCATCGAACACTCCGGCATCAGAAGCGGCGAAGAGCCGCTGGCGTTCGCAACTGTGGTGTTCCGCGACCCCGACAACATCCAGCTCGAACTCTTCGCCATGGGGTGACGCCGAGTGCGTTCCCCTGGCACGACCACCGGGTATGCCGTCACAATAGAGCCGACGGGTCCGCGACCAGTGACAGGATCGACCGATGCGCGACGGTTTGACCACCCCGACAGTGGTTGACGGCCGCGCGCAGTTCGCGCGCTACCCGAGCGGGGCGCCCGGATCCGAGAGGGTCGCTGCCACCACGGTGCTGCCGCGACCGCGGCCATTGCGGTGCGGGCTGGAATTCGACGACGGATCGTTCCTCGTCGTTCGCGGGCGCGGTCTGATCGGACGTGACCCGGCGGCTTCCGGCGACCAGCCGGTGCATCGGGTGCTGCTTGCCGATGCCGCGTGCATGATCTCGCGCACTCATCTCGAGTTCTGGACTCACGAAGGCCGGCTCTGGGTTCGGGATTGCAACTCCCGCAACGGATCCGAGGTAGAAATTCATGGACGGCGCATCCGGATGAACCCGGGGATGGCAGTGCCGGTGCCTCCGACGTCGACGATCCACATCGGCAGGCAACGTATCCGGGTTCGTGCGGTAGACCGGCGCGCGGTCGTCGGTGCGGTGACCGTCGAGTGGGGTGCGGCAACCCGCGCCGGTGCGGGTCGCGAGCGCGATCAGGACACGTTCGCCGCACGAGCTCCAGTGTTCGCGGTGGCCGACGGGATCGGCGGCCATTCCGCAGGCGAGTTGGCGAGTCGTGAAGCGGTGCAGGCACTTCTGGCTGTCGCAGAGCACCCGGAGATCACCGACGCGATGCTGAACAGCGCACTGGCCAGGGCGCGGGCGCGCATCGAGGAGATCCCCGTTGGCGACGCAACACGGCGGCCGGGCACCACGATCAGCGGGGCGATCGTGACGCATCACGACGGCATCCCCCGCTGGATGGTGGTCAACCTCGGCGACTCTCGCACCTACCGCCTCGATGCGACGGGTTTGCACCAGATCACCGTCGACCATTCGGTGGGCCAGAAGCTGCTCGAGGCGGGAGTGACCGCTCACGCCGGGCCGTCCCTGCCGATTCGGAATATCCTGACGCGAGCACTGGTCGGCGGCGTCGAGCACAAGCCCGACGTGTGGCGGCTGCCGATGCGGGCGGGCGACCGCATCTTGGTGTGCTCAGACGGTCTGCCGGCGGCCGTGGACGACGCGCGCATCCGTCGGGTGCTGCAGATGCAGCGTGATCCGCAGGCGGCCGTCGACGCGTTGATCGACGCGGCGATTCGTGCGGGGGGCAGCGACGACATGACGGCGGTGGTGGTGGACGCCGTCTCGATCAGAGCGCCCCACTATTCCGACACGTCGACGCGAGCGGCGCGGCGCAGCGGCGAGTTCGCGGTCGACGGCTCGACGTCCACCCGTGTGCGCTGGCGCGCGTAACAAACGGCGGGCGTTCGCCTATGAATGAGCGGGGGGTCGCGCCGGAGTAATCGGAGCACCGTGCTCAGGACCGACGGCGGCTGGCGAGCAGCACGGTGTCCGTGCTGCGGTGGCGGGGGTAGCTGACAGGCCGGGCGACGGTTCCGACGCTCGCCGTTTCAGCGATGAGAGGAATCAATACCCGATGAGT
>JBAPQQ010000099.1:0-5781 GCA_049280695.1 Mycobacterium sp. | reverse complement strand
TTCCCGAACCATGCGGCGTACGGATCGTCGAAGTGGGCGCTGCGAGGCCTCACGCAGATCGCCGCCGCCGAGCTCGCCCAGCACGGGATCCGGGTGAACGCCGTGTTCCCCGGACCCGTCGAGACGCCGATGCTCGACGCGGCGACCCAGCAGCGACTTGCCGCCAGTTCGGTGTCCGGCCGCCTGGGTAAGCCGGTCGAAGTCGCAGATGCGGTGGCGTTCCTGGTATCCGAGCACTCGGCCTTCATCACCGGGGCCGAACTCGTCGTCGACGGAGGGCAATGCCTGCGCGTGGGGTGAAGCGGGATCTGTCCGTGGGCATCATCGGCGCCGGGCCCGGAGGGTTGGCGTTGGGAATCTTCCTGCGCAAGGCCGGCTTTGGAGACTTCACGATCTTCGACCGCGAGCACGGGGTCGGCGGAACGTGGCGAATCAACACCTATCCCGGTCTTGCCTGCGACGTGAAATCCCACCTGTACTCGTATTCGTTCGACCTGAACCCCAACTGGTCGCGACTGTGGTCGGGGCAGGCCGAGATCCTGGAGTACTTCGAGCAATGCGCCCGGCGGTATGACCTCGCGCCGAACCTGCGGTTCAACACCGAAATCGTCTCAGCCGAATGGGATTCGACGAGCAACACCTGGTGCCTGACGACGTCGATCGCAGAGCAGCACCGCTTCGACGTCGTGGTGTCGGCCGTCGGCCTGTTCACCAGGCCCGTCATGCCGAGCCTGGTCGAAGAAGAACCGTTCACCGGGACCGTGCTGCACCCGGCCCGCTGGGACCACAGCGTCGACTTGACCGGCGTCCGAATCGCCGTGCTCGGGACGGGTTCGACCGCATCGCAGTTGCTGCCCGAACTGGCGAAGGTGGCCGAGAAGGTGTACTCGGTCCAGCGGTCGGCCACCTGGATCCTGCCGAAGCCCGACCGCGCGTACACCGATCGGGAGCGGTGGGTTTTCGCGCACGTCCCGTTCGCCAAGAAGTTCTACCGCACGCGGCTGTGGCTGCGCAGCGAGGCGAACATCTCGGTGATCGAGAACGGAAGCGACAAGACCGAAGAGTTCAGGGCGCTGGCGGTGAAGATGCTCGAAGCCACGGTGAGCGACGAGGAATTGCGCCGCAAGCTGACCCCGGATCACCCGCTGGGTTGCAAGCGACTGGTGTTCTCGTCGGACTTCCTTCCGGCGCTGACGCAGCCGAACGTCGAAGTGGTGTCCAGCCCGGCCCGCGCGCTGCGTGCACGGTCGCTGGTGACCGCCGACGGCACCGAGCTGGGCGTCGATGCGGTGGTGTGCGCGACCGGCTACGCCGCGACGGACTACCTCGGACAGCTCGACGTCGTCGGCGAGGGCGGGCGCTCGCTGCGGGAAACGTGGCGTGACGGTGCATACGCCTATCTGGGCATGGCCGTGCCCGGTTTCCCGAACTTCTTCATGCTGTACGGGCCGAACACGAATGTCGGCTCCAACAGTGTGATCTTCATGCTCGAGGCGCAGGCCCGTTACATCGTGCGCGTGCTGAAACACATGCGCCGTAAGCGCAACTCGTATGTTGCGGTGAAACCCGACACGATGGCCGAGTTCATCGCCAAGATCGACCGCTGGATGGCGGGCACGGTGTGGCTGACGCGCTGCAGCAACTACTTCCGGGCCGCCAACGGCCGTGTCGTCACGCAGTGGCCGCGCAGCGCGAGCGCCTTCTGGACCATCACGCGCAGGTTCAAGGCGAAGGACTACACCTTCGATCCGGCAATCGTCGGCCGCGAACGGGTTGATTCGTGGACCCGTTCGACCGGCTAGACCCGGCGCTGCGGCAGTTGGCGCCGGCGCGGGCAGACCTGTCGCTCGGCGCACTCGGCGCGACCCGGGAGTCGTTGAATCAGCGCCGCCGCGAAACCGCGCTGACAGTCGATGATTCCGGCGTCGACGTGGCCGATGGTTCGCTCGGCTCGGTACCGGTGCGGATCTACCGCCGGCACGGTGAGCGCTCACCGGCGCCCGCCGTCGTCTACTGTCATTCCGGCGCGTTCGTGCTGGGCAATCTCGACACCGATCACCGCCAGTGCGTGGAACTCGCCCGGCGCGGCGGCTGCACGGTGATCTCCGCCGACTATCGGCTCGCCCCCGAAAATCCCTATCCGGCAGCGGTTCTCGATGCGACCGCCGTGCTCGTGTGGGTCGCCGAGAACGCGCGCGAGCTAGACGTCGACGCGAATCGCCTCGCGGTGGCGGGCAGCAGCGCAGGTGCGGCGCTGGCCGCGGGGCTCGCCCAGCGCGCCGCCGCCGGTGAGCTACCAGAGATCGTGTTCCAGCTTCTGCACCAACCGGTGCTCGACGATCGGCCGACTGCATCCAAGCAGGAGTTCGTCGACACCCCGGGCTTCGACGGCCCCGCGACCCGGCTGATGTGGCGCTACTACCTTGCCGGCACAGCGGCCAGCAGCGCAGCGGTCCCCGGGCGCAGCAACGAATTAGAGGGTATGGCAGCGGCTTTCGTCAGCTGCTCGGAACTCGACCCGCTGCGCGACGAAGCTGTCGACTACGCGCGGCGGCTCTCGGCCGCCGGTGTCGAGACCGCCCTGCACGTCTTCGAGAAGACGTGCCACGGTTTCGACTCCCTGCTGCCCGAGTGGGACGTCAGCCAACGGCTGTTCGAGCTGCAGGGCACGGCGTTACGGCGCGCCCTGACGGGCTGACGCCAGGGTGCCGGGTCGGTGACGACGTCGTAGACCAGTTCGGCGGGCTCGCTGTGCGTTGCTCCCCTTAGCGTTCCGCCGGGGGGTTGTCGAACCATGCGTTGTCTTCGCGCAGGCTGCGGCTGCGCCAGCCGTCCGGTGTGCGCACCAGTTCGTGGTGGTAGTACCCGCCGCAGAAGCTGAGCGCGGACGCCCCCGCCAGCTGGAACGGGTTGTAGAACATCGCCCGCACGGTCGCGGTGTCGCCGTCGATCTCGGCTTCGACGTTGGTGATGTAGTGCATGCTCATCGCGATGGCCGTGAAGGCCTGGCTGAGCCAGTCGGCGACCTCGTCGCGGGTGCCGGCGACCACTCCGGCCGACGAGTAGTCGACGTAGGCGTCGGCGGTGAACACCGACCGGTACAGCGCCCAGTCCTTGGTGTCGACGGCACGGGCGTATCTGCTCAGCAGCGCGGCAATTTCGAGTTCGTCGCCGATGCGCTGGAGGTCCATTGAATTCACCCCTCCAACCTTTACAGATAATGGCAGAACTGTCACGCTGTTCTCGTGACGACTGCGACGCCGGTGTTCGACCCGTTCTCGGAGGTGCGAGCCGACCGCACCAAGATCCCGGGCCCGGCGGGCGGCGCGGTGACGCTGCTGGGCGCGTCGGCGGCGCGCACGGAGAGCGCGATCGCTCTCGACCATCTGCTCGACTTCATGCCCGCATTCGAGGTGGACTACGACAACCTGAAGAGGTCGCCATGACGAGCGTCGCCGGCAACTCCAACGTCCCGGTTCGGGTGTGCCGATGAGGATCGCCAACGCCACCGACCAGGCCGCCGGCACGCTCGTCCGGTATCGGCTCGACGTGATCGCCGCCGATGTCAGTGACGTGGTGCAGTCGGCGGGCGGCTGGTTGTTCGACCGTGCGATGGCCGGCTGGGACGTCAACCTGCACCTGGCCGGGCCGGCCGACAGTCGGCCGCTGCGCGTTCTCGGGATCCGCACCTGCGCTTGGAGCACCGCGGACGCTGTGCTGAAATCGCCTGCCACACAGTCGATCGCAGTGTCGGCCCAGATCTGCAACACCGATGCCCGAGTGCGGGACAGCGTCGTCATGGCCGCGCGGCGCGGGTTCACCGAGGTCACGTTGTGGGGCGACACCTGGCCGCCCGATTTCCCCGGCGCCCAGACCGTGCGGCACCCGCTGAGTTCGGCGGCGCGTGCCTTCAAGGCGGCAGCCCTCGCCGCGGCGGCACTGCCGTGTGGTTCGGTGAGCGCGACCGAGGCCTTCCGCAGCGGGCGATGGTGTCCTGCCTACGAGCCGGACCTGCTGCCGGGCGGCTGACCGGCTCGACGTGATTTGCTTACCGGATAAGTTCCAGTCGCCGCAGAGAGGCGGTTCTTGATGACGACGAGCGCCACCAGTGAGGTCCACTTCGACCCGTACGACGTCGAGCTGAACGCGGACCCGTATGCGATGTTCCGCCGGCTGCGCGAAGAGGCCCCGCTGTACTACAACGCGCAGTTCGACTTCTTCGCGCTCAGCCGCTTCGACGACGTCTGCAAGGCGCTCGTCGACCACCAGACGTTCAGCTCGGCCCGCGGCGCGATCCTGGAGCTGATCAAGGCCGACATCGAGATCCCCAAGGGCGTGCTGATCTTCGAGGACCCGCCGATCCACGACATCCACCGCAAGCTGTTGTCGCGGATGTTCACGCCCCGCAAGATTGACGCGCTCGAAGGCAAGATCCGCGAGTTCTGCGCGCAGTGCCTCGATCCGCTGATCGGCTCCGGACGGTTCGACTTCGTCGCCGAGCTCGGTGCGCAGATGCCGATGAAGGTCATCAGCCTGCTGATGGGCATTCCCGAAAGCGACCAGGAAGCCGTGCGCGACCGTGCCAACGCCCAGATGCGCACCGAAGCGGGCAAGCCGATGAAGGCGGCCGAAGACGGCCTGGTGTCCGCGGAGCACTTCGCGGCCTACCTCGACTGGCGCGCCGAGCATCCGTCGGACGACATCATGACCGAGTTGCTCAACGTCGAGTTCACGGACGACACCGGTACCGTGCGTCGGCTGACCCGCGACGAACTGCTGGTGTACCTGAACGTGGTCGCCGGGGCGGGGAACGAAACCACCACCCGTCTCATCGGCTGGGCCGGCAAGGTGCTTGCCGAGCACCCAGATCAGCGAACCGAACTGGCCGGAAATCCCGCGCTCATTCCGCAGGCGATCGAGGAGCTGCTGCGCTACGAGCCGCCGGCGCCGCACGTGTCGCGTTATGTCACCCGCGATGTCCGGTTCTACGGCCAGACGGTGCCGGAGGGCAGCGTCATGATGATGCTCATCGGCTCGGCGAACCGCGATCACCGGCAATTCCCGCCTGACGGAGACGTTTTCGACATCCACCGGCAGCCGCGCCAGCACTTGGCGTTCAGCGTGGGTACGCATTTCTGCCTCGGCTCGGCGCTGGCACGGCTGGAAGGCCGCATTGCGTTGGAGGAGATTCTCAAGCGGTTCCCGGAATGGCGGATCGACCTCGACAACGCCCATCTCTCGCCGACCTCCACCGTGCGTGGCTGGGAGACGATGCCCGCGGTGATCTAGCGGTCTGGGATCGCCCGCCTCACAAGTGGGCGCGGACGAAGTGGAGGACTTCGTCGGCCGTGGCGAAGCCGCCGAGGTGGCTCTCCTCGGGCCGCAATATCAGATCCGCGTTGGGCATCCAGTCGACCGCCGCTTGCGCTCCGCCGAGATGCACGATCGAGTCCGAGTCGCCGTGCCACCGCCGCACCGGCGGGTTGACGTCGGAGAGCCGGAAACCCCAGTCGCGGCCGAACAGCCGGGCGTCGTCGATGATGGCTTGCAGTCGGCCCTGGGCGCTCAAGATCAGGTCGTCGACGAACATGCCCTCCATCTCGGGGTCGCGCAGCACGCGGCGGTCGCCCTCCGGGGTGATGCTGGCGTAGGCCTGGCACGCGAGGTGGCCGAACGGGATGAGCGGCAGCAGCACCGCGGACGCCGTCATCGCCAGCGGCCGGCGCAGAACGGACAGCAGGGGAGCGAACCGGCGGGCCAAGTCGATGGCTCCGGTGGCAG
>JBAPQQ010000098.1:0-3409 GCA_049280695.1 Mycobacterium sp. | reverse complement strand
GTCCAGGCTTCGGTGTACTCCGTTGCCTCGCTCTGGCACAGCACCGACGCGAACGTGGCGAACGACTCGTTGAGCCACAAGTCGTCCCACCACCGCATCGTCACGAGATCGCCGAACCACATGTGCGCCATTTCGTGCAGCACGGTCTCGGCGCGCCGCTCGTAGGACGCCCGGGTGACCTTGCTCCGGAAGACGTAGTCCTCCAGAAACGTTACGGCGCCGGCGTTTTCCATCGCGCCCGCGTTGAACTCCGGCACGAACAGCTGGTCGTACTTGCCGAATGCGTACGGCACGCCGAAGTTGCGGTGGTAGAAGCCGAAACCCTGCTTGGTCTGGGTGAAGAGCCGCTCGGCGTCCATGTGTTCGGCCAGCGACGCGCGGCAGAAGATCCCCAGCGGGATCTCGCCGTGCTCGTCGGAGTAGGCATCGTCCCAGCGCGCGTAGGGGCCGGCGACGAGCGCGACCAGATAGGTGCTCATCCGCGGCGTGGTGGCGAACATGTGCACACCGTTCTCGACGCTGACCGTCGCGCCGTTGGACACCACCTGCCAGTGTGCGGGTGCGGTGACGACGACGTCGAACGTGGCCTTCAGGTCGGGCTGGTCGAAGCAGGCGAACATCCTCTTGGCGTCGGCGGTTTCGAATTGCGAGTACAGATACACCTCGTCGTCGACGGGATCGACGAACCGGTGCAGTCCCTCCCCGGTGTGGGTGTAGCGGCAGTCGGCGTCGACGAACAGGGTGTTGTGCTCGTCGACGATGGTCAACGGGATGCCGGTGGACTCGTCGTAGGCCGACACGTCGATCTGGACACCGTTGAGCGTGGCGCTGCGCACGGAGTCGGCGGCGATGTCGATGTAGGTCTGGGCACCCGGGAGCGCCTCGAACGTCACGGTCGTCACCGACCGGAAGGTGCGTTCGCCGGGTGCGCCGGAGCCGTCGGTGAGGTCCAACTCGATGGTGTAGTTGTCGACGGTCACCAGCGCCGCGCGTTCGATGGCCTGGTCGCGGGTCAGGTTCGGAAGTGCCACGTCGTCCAACATATAGCGCGGGAACACCCGCATCCGGAGTGCGGTTGTGCCGGATGAAAGACTGGTCTTCTGTCGAAGGAGCGCCCATGCCCGAACGGTCTGCCGCTGATTTCTGGTTCGATCCGCTGTGCCCGTGGTGTTGGATCACGTCGCGCTGGATTCTGGAAGTGGAGAAGGTCCGCGACATCGAGGCGAACTTCCATGTGATGAGCCTCGCGGTGCTCAACGAGAACAAGGACGTCCCGCAGGATTACCGCGAGGGGATGAAGAAGGCCTGGGGGCCGGTGCGTGTGTTGATCGCGGTGGAGCAGGCCGAGGGTGCGGAGGTCCTGCCGGCGCTCTACACCGCGATGGGCACGCGAATCCACAACCAGGGCAACAAGGACCTCGACGCCGTGGTCGCCGAGTCGCTGGCCGAGGTCGGACTGCCTGCCGAGTTGGCCGACGCCGCCGCCACCGACAAGTACGACGAGGCCTTGCGCAAGAGCCACCACGCCGGAATGGATGCGGTCGGCGAGGACGTGGGCACGCCGACAATCCACGTGAATGGTGTCGCATTCTTCGGCCCGGTGCTCTCGCAGATCCCACGCGGGGAAGAGGCCGGCAAGCTGTGGGACGCGTCGGTGACGTTCGCGTCGTATCCGCACTTCTGGGAGCTCAAGCGCACTCGCACGGAGCCGCCTCAGTTCGACTAGCTGACCGGGTGCGGGGTGCCGAGGTACGGGAAACGATCCAGCGTGTCGGTGTGCGGCTGCAGCCCGGTCGGCGGGATGTCGCCTTTGGACAGGAACGCGAGCCGATAGTTGATGACGTCGTCGGCGAACGCCCGGCCGTTGGGGTATTTCGCGGGCGCAGAGGGGTTGAAGGTCAACATGTCCGGCAGGGTGCCTTCGGCGTCGATCGCCGCAATCGCCTCCTCCCGGGTGTAGTTGCCGGTGTGCCCCATCAGGTGGACGAACTGCTCCAGCCACCGGTTGCGGTCGTCGACCGGTTCGCCGGCGTTGTACTCCTCTTTGGTGTCGTCGGTGTTGAAGAAGCTGCTGACCGACGGGTGACCGGCGCGGTCCACGTGCACGAGTTCGCCGTCGCGCCGCACACTGCAGCGGCCCCAGATTCGGATGAGATTCCCGCCGAGTCTTGCAGTGGGCAATTCGATTACCGTCGAGAACACGTTCGCCTCGGTGTTGGAGTCCACGCCGGTCCAGGGTGACGTGCCGCCCAAGTGTGGTTCGGTGAAGTTGCGCTTGCCCGAGATGTCGAACAGGTTCTTGATGCCGTCGAAGTCGAAGAAGAACGCGTCACTGCGGGCGCCGGCGAAGAACGTGATGTCTCCGGACGCGGCGATGTTGGGCTGCGGCCCGAACGATACCTCCACGCCGGAGAGGATCTTCTCCCCGACGGCTTCGACTTCGCGGGCCTGCTCGCCGGTCGCCATGAACACGTCGACGGTCTGCTTGCCGTCCTTGGGCTCGGAGAACACGTAGCTGAACGCGATGTCGTTCAACAGATCTCCGTCGTTGTCGATCGCGAGACGGTAGATCGCCCCGGGGTGCAGTGCGTCGGCGTTGGGATTCGCGTTGAGGATCAACACCGTGCGATCGGGGTCGGCGGGCGACTGGAATGCGTAGAGGTCGCACAGGTCCAGTCGCTGGTCGCCCAGCGGCGGGCCGAGGCTGAGCCCGGTGAAGTGGTTGGACACCACCAAACCGTATCGACCGAGCCGCCGCGAGCGTGTGGGAAAGCCAGTTGCAGCCGCGTGTCGCGGCCCGACACGCACTCTGGCGGGAGAAGGTGGCACCGATATGCTTCCGCCATGCGCGTCTACCTCGGCTCGGACCATGCCGGATTCGAACTCAAGCAGGCCGTCATCGACCACCTCTCGGGCGCCGGCCACGAGCCGATCGACTGCGGCGCGTACACCTACGATCCCGACGACGACTACCCGGCGTTCTGCATCTCGGCGGCCGCGCGGACGGTGGCAGATCCCGGCAGCCTCGGCATCGTGATCGGCGGTTCCGGCAACGGCGAACAGATCGCCGCCAACAAGGTGCCCGGCGCGCGCTGCGCGCTGGGCTGGAACACCGAGACGGCCTCGCTGGCCCGCGAGCACAACGACGCGCAGCTGATCGGGATCGGCGCGCGGATGCACACCGTCGAGCAGGCGTTGACGATCGTCGACGCATTTCTGTCCACCCCGTGGTCGAAAGCGCAACGCCACCAACGCCGTATCGACATCCTCGCCGAGTACGAGCGCACCCACGAGGCGCCGCCGGTGCCGGGCGCGCCGGACTAGTGCCCGAAGGTCACACGCTGCACCGGCTGGCCCGGATGCACCAGCGCAAGTTCGGCGGCGGTCCGGTCGCGGTGTCCAGCCCGCA
>JBAPQQ010000097.1:0-1716 GCA_049280695.1 Mycobacterium sp. | reverse complement strand
GACTATCGCTGAGCAGATCGACATTCCGGTGGTGGTCTCCAGCGCGCTCGACTCTGCGGTCGGCATCGCGACCGGCTTGCGCGCGGCCGCCGCGTTACCCACGCTTCGGCACGCCTGCGGGCTGGCGACCGGCCGGCTCTTCACGGAGGACGTCGCCGAGCCTGCGCAGCCCGTCGACGGGTTCTTGCCCGTCGAACCCGTAACCGTGGATTCGGCACGACTGGAGGCGCTGACGGCGCCGGGGGAACGCCGCGACTGGTGGATCCGGCGAGTCATCGCGTGTCACCGGCTGTTGCGTTGACCCGGTGGTTTCGGCGCGCAAACCGGCGCTCAGCGACTGTCTGCGCGCCCGAATTCGCCTGCTGTAGCGTCGCGCGGGTGACCAACCTTGCCTATGACGACCAGGGCAGCGGCGAACCGGTGTTGTTCATCGCCGGACACGGCGGCGTGGGCCGCACATGGCAGCCGTTTCAGGTGCCAACATTTCTGTCCGCGGGCTATCGCGTCGTGACGTTCGACAACAGGGGAGTGGGCGCCACCGAGAACGCAGAAGGGTTCACCACGCAGACGATGGTGGCCGACACCGCGTCGCTGATCGAAAAGCTCGACCTTGCGCCGACGAACGTCGTGGGCGCGTCGATGGGTGCCTTCATCGCTCAGGAACTCATGCTCACCAGGCCCGAGCTGGTCAAGCGGGCCGTGCTGATGTGCACCCGCGGACGCGAGGACCTCTCGCGCCAGTTCTTCCGGAAAGCCGAGAAGGAACTGGCCGACTCCGGCCTCGAACTGCCCGCCAATTACAGCGCGAAAGTGCGTCTACTCGAAAGCTTCTCGCCGAAGACGCTCAACGACGACGCCGCCGTGCGCGACTGGATCGACATGTTCACACTTTGGCCCGCCAAGCCGACGCGCGGCATGCGCGCTCAAGCCGACGTCTCCCCGGACGGCAACCGGCTCCCCGCGTACCGCGCGATCACGGTGCCGACGCTGGTGATCGGGTTCGCCGACGACCTCCCGGTGCCGGCCTATCTGAGCAAGGAAGTGGCCGACGCGCTGCCCAACGGCCGATACCTCGAAATCCCCGATGCCGGCCACCTGGGCTTTCTCGAACGGCCCCGGGCCGTCAACGCCGCAATCCTCGAATTCTTCGCCGACACATCACTGTGACAGTCTTGGTGGTGTGAACCCCTCCACGGCGCAGGCCCGCGTCGTCGTCGACGAGCTGATTCGCGGCGGTGTGCGCGACGTGGTGCTCTGCCCGGGGTCACGCAACGCTCCGTTGGCTTTTGCGCTGCGCGACGCCGACGCGGCCGGCCGCATTCGCCTGCATGTCCGCATCGACGAGCGCACCGCCGGCTATCTGGCGATCGGATTGGCCGTGGCCGGGCAGGCGCCGGTGCCGATCGTGATGACGTCGGGCACTGCGGTTGCCAACCTGGGGCCCGCGGTCGCGGAGGCCAACTATGCGCGGGTGCCGCTGATCGTGGTGTCGGCCAACCGGCCCTATGAGCTGCTCGGCACCGGCGCCAACCAGACGATGGAACAGCTCGGCTACTTCGATACCCAGGTGCGCGCGGCGATCAGCCTCGGTCTGGCCGAGGAGGGCACCGAAAAAATGCCCGACCAGAATGCGCGCTGGCGCTCGGCGGTCTGCCGTGTCCTGGCGGCGGCGACGGGCGCGCGGACGGCAAACGCCGGGCCGGTGCAGTTCGACAT
>JBAPQQ010000096.1:0-4749 GCA_049280695.1 Mycobacterium sp. | reverse complement strand
CCGCGGCCCGCCTGAACTCCGTCGAGGTCGGCGGGGCCGGCGATCTCCGGTATGAAGCGCGCATTTCCCTTTCGGGGATCCGAGTCGTAGAGGCCGTCGATGTCGGAGAGCAGCACCAGCGCGTCGGCACCGACCAGGTGCGCGACGAGAGCCGAGAGCCGGTCGTTGTCGCCGAACCGGATCTCGTTGGTGGCCACCGTGTCGTTCTCGTTGACGATCGCCACCGCGTGCAACGCACGCAACCGGTCCAGGGTGCGCTGGGCGTTGGTGTGCTGCACCCGCTGAGCGATGTCATGTGCGGTGAGCAGCACCTGACCGACCGTGCGGTGATACCGCGCGAACGCCGCGCTCCACGAGTTGACCAGCGCCACTTGTCCGACGCTTGCCGCGGCCTGCTTGGTCGCCAGATCCGTCGGGCGACGGGCCAGTCCGAGCGGCTCCAGTCCGGCGGCGATGGCGCCGGAGGACACGATCACCACGTCGGAACCGGCCTTCATCCGCGTCTCGATCGCGTCGGCGAGCTTTTCCAGGCGCGCGACGTCGAACATGCCGGTGGGTGTGGTCAACGCGGTGGTGCCGACTTTCACCACCACACTGCGCGCCGTGCGCACGGCCTCCCGGGCCGTCACTGTGGATCTCCCTGTCGGCGCTCCCGCCGGGCCGCCTTGCGGTCTGCGGCCGACGTCCGCTCGCTGCGGTCCAGCCTCACGTCGGTGCCGCGGCCGGACAGCGTCACGTCGACGCCGGCCGGAGTCTGCGGCTCCCAGTCGAATGTCACGTCGCCGATCGTCACCTCGCATCCCGGGGTTGCGCCGAGTCGCAACAACTCGTCCTCCACGCCGAGCCGGGCCAGCCGGTCACCGAGATAGCCGACGGCCTCGTCGTTGTCGAAGTTGGTCTGGTTCACCCAGCGTTCCGGCCGCGCGCCGCGGACCACGAAGGCGCCGTGACCGTCCGACTCGACGGTGAAACCGCTCTCGTCCACCGGTACCGGGCGGATGACCGGACGCCGTGCCACCACAGGCGGCTGCGACTCGCGGTAGGCGGCCACCATGTCCCATAGGGCGAAGGTCAACGGCCGCAACCCTTCCCGGGTCAGCGTCGACACTTCGAAGATCGGCCACCCGAAGCGCCGGCGGAGCTCGTCGCGGACGAACTCGGCCAGCTCGCGCGCTTCGGGAACGTCGATCTTGTTGAGCACCAACGCACGTGGCCGGTCGGCGAGGTCGCCCAGCGCGGTATCCCCTTGCAGCGTGGGGGTGTAGGCGGCGAGCTCGGCCTCCAGCGCCTCGACATCGGATATCGGGTCACGGCCGGGTTCCAATGTGGCGCAGTCGATTACGTGTACCAGCACCGCGCACCGCTCGATGTGGCGGAGGAACTCCAGGCCGAGACCGCGGCCCCCGGACGCGCCCGGAATCAGGCCCGGCACGTCGGCGACGGTGAACGTGTGCCCCCCCGCCGACACGACACCGAGGTTGGGCGCCAGCGTGGTGAACGGATAGTCGGCGATTTTGGGTTTGGCCGCCGAGAGCACCGATACCAGCGACGACTTGCCGGCCGACGGGAAGCCGATCAAGCCGACGTCGGCGACCGTCTTCAGTTCCAGCGTCAGGTCGCGGGCCTGCCCCTTCTCCCCGAGAAGCGCAAAGCCGGGTGCCTTGCGCGCCCGAGACGCCAGCGCGGCGTTGCCCAGCCCCCCGCGGCCGCCCTTGGCAGCCTCGAACGTGGTGCCCCCGCCCACCAGGTCGGCGAGGATGCGGCCGCGTTCGTCGAGCACGACAGTGCCGTCGGGCACCTTGAGATGCAAATCCTCGCCCGTGGCGCCGTCGCGGTTACCGCCCTGGCCCTGCTTGCCGTTGTGTGCGGTGACATGCGGATGGAAGTGGAAGTCCAGCAGCGTGTGGACCCCAGGATCGACAACCAGATACACGCTGCCGCCACGGCCGCCGTTGCCGCCGTCCGGGCCGCCGAGCGGCTTGAACTTCTCCCGGTGCACCGACGCGCAGCCGTTGCCGCCGTTGCCGGCCCGCACGTGGATCACGACGCGGTCGACAAACCTGGGCATCGGTGACTCACCTCTTCGCGCCGAACGTGCGGCTACGGCGAAAAATCAGCCCGGTTTCCGCCGTGGCCGCACACTCGCGGACGTCACTCCCCGGAGGGGACGATGTTGACCATCTTGCGGCCGCGCTTCTCGCCGAACTCGACTGCGCCCGCGGCCTTGGCGAACAGCGTGTCGTCGCCGCCGCGGCCGACGTTGACACCGGGGTGGAAGTGGGTGCCGCGCTGGCGGACGAGGATCTCGCCGGCCTTCACGAACTGGCCGCCGAAGCGCTTCACGCCGAGCCGCTGCGCGGCGGAGTCGCGCCCGTTGCGGGAACTGGACGCACCCTTCTTGTGTGCCATCTTTGTCGCCTGCCTTACTTGATCCCGGTGACCTTCAGCACGGTCAGCTGCTGACGGTGACCCTGCCGTTTGTGGTAGCCGGTCTTGTTCTTGAACTTGTGGATGCGGATCTTGGGTCCCTTGGTGTGCTCGAGCACCTCGCCGGTCACCGCGACCTTCGCCAGCTTCTCCGTGTCGGTGGTGACGTCGGAGCCGTCGACGACCAGCGCCACCGGCAGCGTCACGTTCGCGCCGGGCTCGGCGTCGAGCTTCTCCACCTTGAGCACGTCGCCGGCGGCCACCTTGTACTGCTTGCCGCCGGTCTTGACGATTGCGTAGATAGTCTTGCTCCTCGTTCTGGGCACACGCCACCTCGCGGGACGCATGCAGGGCTGGGGTTCTGCCGCGGGCCCGTCTCGTCGGAGGGCCTCGCGACAACCCGTCAAGGTTACGTGACCAGCGCGGACGGGGTCAAACCGCCGTCTGGACCGTCGGCCGTTCCTCGAGAGTCAGTGATGTCCGGGGCCTCGCTCAGCCCTCGTGGCTGGGTGGACCCGCCGGGCGGCCCGCAGACCGGCGGGGCCGACGGGCCGTTACCGCCGGCTCGTCCGCCCCGTCGTCTTCCCCGTCGTCGTCCGCGTCGTCCTCGCCGTCCTCCTCCGGGTCGTCCACGTCGATGTCCAGGTCGTCGCCGAGTTCTTCGTCGTCTTCGTCGAGGTCGACGTCGATCTCGTCGTCCTCTTCGTCGTCGGACTCGTCGTCGTCTTCGTCGTCGTCGGACTCGTCTTCGTCGGACTCGTCTTCGAGGTCTTCCTCGGCGAGGTCGACGGCAGCCTCCTCGAGCTCATCCGTCGACTCGACGGCCTCCCCGGATTCCTCCTCTGGGACGTCCTCGTCCTCGCTGCGGGCCGCAGCCATCGCCTTGAACAGCGGATGTTCACCGGGCGCGTGCGCGGGAACCTTGGCGATCGCCGGCTCGTCGTTGCGAGCCTTGCGCGAGCGCTTGCCGCGGCGGCCGCCGCCGCTCTCCTTGCGGGCGGGCGTGGACTCCACCGGATCGGCGTGTAGCAGGATCCCCCGGCCGGAACAGTGCGGGCAGGGCGTCGAGAACGCCTCGATCAGCCCGGTGCCCAGACGCTTGCGGGTGAGCTGCACCAGCCCCAGCGACGTCACCTCGGACACCTGATGGCGGGTGCGGTCGCGGGCCAGCGCCTCGGTGAGCCGGCGCAACACCAGGTCGCGGTTGGACTCCAGCACCATGTCGATGAAGTCGATCACCACGATGCCGCCGATGTCGCGCAGCCGCAGTTGCCGCACGATATCCTCGGCGGCCTCGAGGTTGTTGCGGGTCACGGTCTCCTCGAGGTTGCCGCCGGAGCCGGTGAACTTGCCGGTGTTCACGTCGACGACCGTCATCGCCTCGGTGCGATCGACCACCAAGGTGCCGCCGGACGGCAGCCACACCTTGCGGTCCATCGCCTTGGCAAGCTGCTCGTCGATGCGGTGCACGGCGAACACGTCAGGTGCTGTCTGAGCCCCGGAAATCTCCGGGGGCTCGTACTTGGTCAGCCGCGGAACCAGGTCGGGCGCAACGGAAGTCACGTAGGACTCGATCGTGTTCCAGGCTTCGTCGCCGGATACCACCAGCCCCGAGAAGTCCTCGTTGAACAGGTCGCGAATGACCTTGACGAGCACGTCGGGTTCCTCGTACAGCGGCACTGCGGCGCCGGCGGCCTTGGCCTTGACCTCCTCGGCCTGCGCCTCGATCTGCTTCCAGCGCTCCTGCAGCCGGTTCACGTCGGCGCGGATGTCGTCTTCTTTCACGCCTTCCGACGCGGTCCTGATGATCACTCCGGCGTCGGATGGCACGACCTCGCGGAGGATCTCTTTGAGCCGCTGGCGCTCGGTGTCGGGCAGCTTTCGGCTGATCCCGGTCGACGACGCGCCCGGCACGTACACCAGGTACCGCCCGGCCAGCGACACCTGCGTGGTGAGCCGCGCCCCCTTGTGCCCGACGGGGTCCTTGCTGACCTGCACGACGACGTAGTCGCCCGGCTTGAGCGCCTGCTCGATCTTGCGGTTGGTGCCGCCCAAGCCGGCGGCGTCCCAGTTGACCTCGCCCGCGTAGAGCACGCCGTTGCGACCGCGGCCGATGTCCACGAACGCGGCCTCCATCGACGGCAGCACGTTCTGCACGATGCCCAGGTAGATGTTGCCGACCAAAGACGCCGATGCCGGGCTGGTGACGAAGTGCTCGACGAGCACGCCGTCTTCGAGCACCGCGATCTGGGTGTAGCGGGCACCTTCGTGCGGCGGCTCGCTGCGTACCCTGTCGCGCACCACCATGACGCGCTCGACGGC
>JBAPQQ010000095.1:0-6552 GCA_049280695.1 Mycobacterium sp. | reverse complement strand
CAAGGAACCCTCGGTGCCCGGCCGGGCGAACACAGTCATCAGTGACTCCCTCGTCGTGGGCGGTGTGTGGTATGGCTTACGGTACTCCGGACGCCACCGTGACTACGCCGGCCAGTCGTCAGTCGGTTGTCAGTCCGGCTTCACCGGCGTTCTCGAAATCGTCGTCGATGAGCACCACCGCCCGGCCGGCCCGGTCGAGCATCGATGCGGCGATCGAAGAGCGGTAGCCGGACTCGCAATGGACCCACACTTGCCCGCCGGGCACTTCGTCGATGCGGCCGAGCAACTCGTGCAGCGCGATATTGACTGCGCCCGGCAGGTGACTGTTTTCGTACTCCTCGCGGCGGCGCACGTCCAGCACGGTGACGTTGGCGCTCGCTTGCGCGTCGGCGAGCGACTTGAAGTCGGCGACGCGATACGAGCGCAATTCGGTACCGTCGCGAAGGCTTTCGACGCTGCCGTGTGCGGCGCCATCGAGTTTGTCGACGCCGATGCGGACGAGTTCTCGTCGCGCGTCCACGATCTGCTGTCGGTCCTCGCCGATGAGAGTCAGCGGCGCGCCCCAGCGGTGAAGCCATCCGAGGTAGGTCACGAACGAGCCGGACAGTTCGAAACCGAGCGAACCTGCGAGATGTCCGGCCGCGAACGCCTTGCGGTTGCGAAGGTCCACCACCCACTCGCCGGCTTCGATACGACGCCGCAACTCTTCTGGGTCGACGGGCTCAGGCATCGACAGGTCGACGGGCGCCGGTCCGGCCTCGTTGATGACTCCCATGTGGGCGTAGTAGGCCGGATAGTCGGAAAGCCCGGCCAGCAGCTCGTCGACATAGGACTTCTCGTCTTGCGTGAGCGCCGGGTTCTTGTTCCGTTCCTCCCCGATCGTCGACGCGTCGCCGCTGGCGGGTGTGGCAGAGCAGAAGCTGCCGAAGCCGTGGGTTGGATACACCTGCGCATCGTCCGGCAGTTCGCCGGCCAGGCGGCGCACCGAATGGTATTGCGCGTGCGTGAGGTGATCGGTGTGCTCGGGTCCCAGGAGGTCGGTGCGGCCCGTCGTGCCGTGCAGCATGGCGCCGCCCGTGAACACGCCGACGACCTTTTCGCCGGGTCCGGACAGGACGTAGCTGACGTGGTGATGGGTGTGGCCGGGAGTGTGCATGACGCGCAGCTGAATGGGTCCGGCGTCGATGACGTCGCCGTCCTGAGCGGCCCGCCGTGGATACGCGACGTTGTCGCCGGCCGGCACCACGTATTCGGCGGAGACAACCCGGGAGAGTTCCAAACCGCCTGTCACGTAATCGTTGTGGATATGGGTTTCCAGCACATGCGTGATCACGACGTCGAGGTCGTCGGCGAGCGCCAGGACGCGGTCGATGTCACGCTGGGGATCGATGACCGCTGCGCGACCGCCCTCGCTGACCAGATAGCTCCGGTCGCCCAACCCCGACGTTTCGATGATTGACACGTCCATGTGATGACCTCCTAGTTAACGGATGACGAGGGTGTCGATGGCAACGTAGCCGGCAACGACGAATACCAGATATGCGAACCAGTGCTGGAGCCGGCGGGTGTCCACCCTTGTGCCGAGGTGGCCGGCGATCAGCGACCCGATGGTGGCGGTACCGACGAACGCCGCCGCGATCCCCCAGTCGATGCTGGCTTCGCCGATGTGCGCGACGACGCCGGCGACGGAATTTGCCACGATGATCAGCAGCGACGTGCCGATTGCGACCGGCATCTCCACTCCCAGCATCACCACGAGCGCCGGAATGATGAGGAAACCGCCACCGACGCCGAACAGGCCCGTCAACACTCCGACCCCGAAGCCCGCGGCAAGTGAGCGGGGCAAGCAGCGGCGCCAGTTGATCCCGGAGTCGCCGACCTCGCAGGCGGTTCCCGTCGAAGCGTCGTCGCGGAGCATCCTGATCCCGGCGACCACCATGACTATTGCGAAGCCGATCAGCACGGCCGACTGCGGAAGGTGGCGCCCGATCGCAGTACCGAGGAAGGTTGCCGGGATGCCGGCTGCGGCGAAGATTCCGGCCAACCGCCACTGCACGTGGCCCGCTTTGACTTTCGGCAGCGCACCGACGGCAGATGCGATCCCGATGACCAGCAGCGACATCGGGATGGCTTGCTTGACGGGCAGTTCGAGTACGTAAACCAGCGCGGGGACCGCAAGAATCGATCCGCCTCCGCCAAGCAGACCGAGAAGTACGCCGATGACGGCTCCGACGGCCAAGGCAATTCCGATTGTCACGAGACTCGCTTTCTGCGACTTCTTGGTGGCCTCATCGACGTTTACCCACCATCGGTTGCTGCATCGCTTTCATCCCACCCAAACCCATACCCCGCGGGGTTTCGGACTACACCTGACCGACGCCGAACTCGCCGCGACGGCGGAAGATGACGAAAGTCAGCCGTTGGATTCAAGCGCCCGCCTCACTTCGCGGTCGCGCAAACTCTGCTGAAACAATGCCCGGATGGGCTCCCCTGACCCGCACCTCTGGCTCGAGGACATCACCGGCGACGCGGCGCTGGACTGGGTGCGCGCGCACAACGAGCCGACGCTGGCCGAACTGTGCGACGACCGTTTCGAGCAGTTTCGGGTAGCGGCCCTGGACGTGCTGGACACCGACGCCCGGATCCCGTACGTCCTCCGGCGGGGCGATCACCTCTACAACTTCTGGCGCGACGCCGAGCATCCGCGTGGCCTGTGGCGGCGGACGACGCTGGAGCAGTACCGCACCGACGCGCCCGACTGGGATGTGCTGATCGACGTCGACGCCCTCGCGGCCCAGGAGGAGGAGAACTGGGTGTGGGCCGGCGCCAACGTCATCGAGCCGGACTTCTCGCTGGCGCTGATATCGCTGTCGCACGGGGGCGCCGACGCCGCGGTGCAGCGCGAATTCGACCTGGCGACAAGGGAATTCGTTGCCGGCGGCTTCGTCGTCCCCGAGGCCAAGACCACCGTCGACTGGGAAGACGATGACACGGTGCTCATCGGCACCGACTTCGGGGACGGTTCGTTGACGGACTCCGGCTATCCCCGGCTGATCAAGAGATGGCGGCGCGGCCAACCGCTGGACGAAGCCGAACTGCTGTTCTCCGGCACTCACGTCGACGTCAGCGTCGGCGCGTCGGTCGACCGCACGCCCGGATTCGAGCGGACCCTGGTGCACCGCTCCATCGACTTCTTCAACAGCGACATGTACGAACTGCGAGACGGCGAGTTCATCCGGATCGACGCCCCCACCGACGCCACGCTGTCCGTCCACCGGCAGTGGCTGCTCATCGAACTGCGCAACGACTGGTACGGCCCCACCGGCCACTATCGCGCCGGGTCGCTGCTGGCAGCCGATTATGACGCATTCCTCTCCGGCACAGCACGATTGGATGTGGTGTTCGAGCCCGACGAACACACCTGCCTGCACCACTACGCGTGGACTCGCGACCGGCTGGTGGTGGTGACGCTCGCCGACGTGGCGAGCCGGGTACAGATCGTGACGCCGGGCGACTGGCACGCCGAACCGGTATCCGGGCTGCCCGAGGCCACCAACACGGTGATCGTCGCCGCCGACCACCAGGGTGACGAATTCTTCCTCGACTCCAGCGGTTTCGACCGGCCGTCCCGGCTACTGCGCGTCGGCCCGGACGGCGAGCTCGAGGAGGTCAAGTCGGCACCGGAATTCTTCGACACCCAGAACCTGACGGTCGCACAGCATTTCGCGATGTCGGACGATGGCACACAAGTGCCGTACTTCGTCGTGGGACCGTCCGCGGCGACCGGCCCCCGGCCGACGCTGCTCGGCGGGTACGGCGGTTTCGAGGTCGCGCGGACACCCGCTTACGACGGCGTGATGGGACGGCTGTGGCTGGCCCGCGGCGGGACCTATGTGCTCGCGAACATCCGCGGCGGCGGCGAGTACGGTCCGGCGTGGCACACGCAGGCGATGCGCGAGGGCCGGCACAAGGTCGCCGACGACTTCGCCGCTGTCGCAAAGGATTTGGTGGACCGCGGCATCACCACCGTCGCGCAGCTGGGCGCATCCGGCGGCAGCAACGGCGGCTTACTGATGGGCATTATGCTCACGCAGTACCCCGACCTGTTCGGCGCGCTGGTGTGCAGCGTGCCGCTGCTGGACATGCGCCGGTTCCACCAGCTGCTGGCCGGCGCGTCGTGGGTGGCCGAGTACGGCAACCCCGACGACCCGGCCGACTGGGAGTTCATCGAGAAATACTCGCCTTACCACAATATTTCGGCCGATCGGCACTACCCGCCGCTGCTGATCACCACCTCGACCCGCGACGACCGGGTGCACCCCGCGCACGCGCGCAAGATGACCGCCGCGCTGCAAGCAGCCGGCCACCATGTCCGCTACTACGAGAACATCGAGGGCGGGCACGCCGGTGCGGCCGACAACAAACAGGCCGCGTTCAAGTCTGCGTTGATGTTCGAGTTTCTGTGGCGGACGATCGGGGCCGCGCCCTAGTTACGGAGCGCCTGCGCTGCGGTCGGACGGGGCAGGGACTTGAGCCGGGGACACTCCGGGAGGCGCGGCGGCCGAACGCCGCCCGCGGCGCCACGCCCCCAGCATCGCCACGATCACGCCCAGCACCACCACCGCGCCGCCCACCGCCAACGTCAGGTTCAGCCAGTGGTGCAGGCCGGCTTCGGCGTGGCTGACCATCACGTCGGCAATCGTGCGGACGTCACCTGTGGTCCGGTTCAGTGCGCCGTCGAGGTAGCGGCGGCCGACCTCCATCGCCGCATATCCCCCGCCACCGACCAGCAGAGCTGAAACACCCAACGCTGCAAGCGCTTTGCCGCGCGCCTTCGCAACAGCCAGCGTCAGCAGCGCCGCGACACCGGCCAGCGCCGCGGCGCCGGTGCTGATCCACGGTCCCCATGTCGCCAGCGGCCGAAGTTCGCCCGGCCGTAGGTTCTGCACCGTGTCGGACGTCACCGGCACCCGGACGCTGGACGGCATCGGCAGGCCACGAGCGTTGAGTGTCTGGATGATCGAAAGGTTGGACAACATCGGCGCCACGTCGACGGTCCAGCGATCCCCGTCCTGTCGCACCGCATCGGTGAACAACCATCGATGCGCCACCCGGTTGACGTCGGCGAACTGACCGGGAAACGACGAGCTCGAGGTGTAGCCCGCAGCTGCTCCGCGCACCGCGGACTCCGGCAAGTTGAAACCGCGGTCAGCCGCGAATGCGACGGCCTGGGTGGACAGCAAGGAGCCCGTCGCATCCTGGATTGCCTGATTCTGCCCGGCCGACTTCGCCAGCGCCGCGTAGCCGCCCTCGTCGATCAGGTTGCGCTGCGCCCAGCCGGCCGGAATTGCAACGGCCAAAGCAAGGGTGGCGACGAGCCAGAACAGCACGGCCGTCACTGAACGCACAGGTAGGACCTTAGCGGTCGCGCGCGACGCGCTTGGGCCGGCGCAATGCCATCCACATCAACTGCTTCGACATGCGGGTGGCGGCCTTGGGTGATGACGAATAGTAGTTGGCGCCGGACCCGATCTTGATGCGCGGCTCGACAACCGTCTCGATCCGGCAGTACTTGCGCATCCCCTCGGCACCGCCGAAGCGCGCACCGATGCCGGATTCCTTCCAGCCGCCCATCGGCGCCGTGGTACACATCAGATTCGCGACCACGTCGTTGACGTTCACCGCGCCGCAATCAAGTTGCAGGGCAACCTCTTTGGCGCGCTCGAGGTTCTTCGAGAACACCGAGCCCGACAATCCGTACGGGCTGTCGTTGGCCAGCTTCACCGCCTCGGCGACGCTGGACACCTTCATGATCGGCAACGTCGGGCCGAACGTCTCGTCCGTCATGCACTCCATCGAATGGTCGACATCGACCAGCACGGTGGCGGGATAGAAGCTGCCCGGGCCGGCCACCCGATCCCCGCCAGTGAGCACCCGCGCGCCCTTGGCCTTCGCGTCCGTGACGTGCCGTTCCACCACCGCGAGTTGCTGGTCGTCGATCATCGACCCGAAGTGCGGGCCCTCACCCGCACCTACTTGCAACGCCTCGACGTCGCGCACCACCGCGTCGACGAACTCGTCGTAGACGGACTCGTGCACGTAGACCCGTTCGACCGACACGCACATCTGGCCGGCGTTGAACAATCCGCCCCACACCGCGGCGTGCGCGGCCAGGTCGACGTCGGCGTCGTCGAGCACGATCATCGGATCCTTGCCGCCGAGTTCCAGGCTCACCGGCGTCAGCCGGCGCGCAGCCCGTTCCATCACCTTGCGGCCGGTGGCCGACGAACCGGTGAAGTGCACGAAGTCGCTGACGTCGATGACCGCCTCCGCGGCCTCCCGCGCGCCCTGCACCAGCGCGAACACGTCCGGCGCGCCCGACTCACGCCAACCCCGCACCAGAACCTCGGCCGTCAGCGGCGTCCGCTCCGACGGCTTGAGCAACACCGCGCAGCCGGCGGCCAGCGCGCCGAGTGCGTCCATCATCGCGTTGGCCACCGGGAAGTTCCACGGCGCGATGATCCCGACGACCGGCCGCGGCCGGAAGTGCAC
>JBAPQQ010000094.1:0-4200 GCA_049280695.1 Mycobacterium sp. | reverse complement strand
GCGAACCGCTCACCGCGCTGCTCGAGCGGCTGGCGCCGCTGGGAGGCGGACGCGCGCTCGTCGTCGAAGCGGGTCAGGTGGTCGGGATCGTGACGGCAAGCGACATCGCGCGAGTGATCGATGTGCGAAGGCTCGCATCGCCAAGCAGCAGCGGCTGAACCATCTGGACCCTGCTGCCGTGCGACGGCTCTGACTACGGGAAATCCTCAGGGGTGTGCGGCGAGGAATGTTTTGGTTCGCAAACCAGCGGTGAGCTGCTCCACATCGAACGTTCGGTCGAGGCGGTTGTGCAGCTTCTCGGATTCGACAAGGCGGCTGATCTCGGCCGTCTGGCGAGCGAGCAACCGGCCGATAAGCGGGTAGAGCCGCCGCATGATCGTCCGCTCCGCGGAAGTACAGCGCGCTGCGCAGTAGCCCACGTGCCCGATCTCGTCGGTGAGAATCTCGCTGTAGAGCTGTTCGATTCGCGTGGCCACATGCGGTTCGTCGGCGAATAATTCGACGCCGACACGGCGCAGCTCGTCGAACATGATGCAACCCGCCATCTCGGCTGCGCCGACGAATGCGAACCCGACTCGCTCTGGGAGGAACACATTGATCTTGACGAACTGCCGCATGACGAGTGGCGGCGCGACGACCTGAAAAGGCAGACCGAACATGTCCAACACGTACGCCAACAGTCGGGTGTGGTAGTGCTCCTCGAGCTCCATGTAGACCCGCTCGGGTGCTCTGTCGGCGCCGCTGTTGAATCCGTACGTCTCGCCCAGTCCGACCCCGAAGCGCTCGGCCTGATTCAGCTTCGCGGTGGCCAACAAGAACAGCATCGCCTGGTCGAGGCCGGACTCGGGCCTGCGGCGGCGCAAGTTGCGGATGAACACCTGCCGATCGACGAACCGGGTTGAGCGGACAGGGTTTTCCTCCAAAGCAGCGAAGAACTCCTCGCGGCTGGCGAGGCGGCGGTTGAGCAGATCGGCCTCACCGTCACGCTGCATGAGATAGTCGCGGTAGCCCTCGATTCCCGTGCCGATCATTGTGCCTCCATTCCTCGAACGAGGGTTGTCACATACCGGTCCAACAGGTCCGACCCTGCTCCGGACCCCGAAGCGCCAATCGCCAGCAACGCAAAAAGCCCGGTCATGAAGATCAACCCGAGTTCGCGAGCGTCTGCCTCCGTCGAAACCCGGTTCAGCATCTGGGCTTTGGCGATCGCGGCGATGACGAACTGCGCCAGCGGATGCTCAACCAACTCGTCCGAGACGGGCTGCGTTGCGGAGAAATGCAAACCCAGCATGTCCCTGAAAACCATTGGCCCTAGGCGCTGTTCGGCCTCCAGTACGTAGCAGACCAATTGCTTCAAGAGCGACATCAGGTCGTCGGAGTCGGCATCTCCAGCCTCCAGACGTGCCGCGATATCGACTTCCTCTGCCCTCTCCAACTCGACCAGCACGTGCTCTTTGGTCGGAAAATGGAAGTAGAAGGTGCCGCGCGCCACCCCGACCGCAGCAGCAATGGCGGCCACATCCGCGCCGGCAATGCCACACCGAGCGATCTCGGCCACCGCCGCGTCGAACAAACGGGCCCTCGTCTGGAGCCGCTGCAACTCCCGTGCGCCCAAGACCGGCGAACCGGGTCCGGTGGCGGCCGGTGCGGAAGACATTCGGCAACGTTATCCGTATTCACTGGCACCCGTCAATGACGGATGTCAATGAAATGAGCCGGTCAGCGGTCGACGGCATGCCGGGCGAGGAATTCGACGACGGCTCCGGCGAAGACGTCGTTGCGATCACCGGCGACCATGTGCCCGGCACCGCCGACGTCGACGAAGTCGATCTCCGGGAAACGTGACAGAAACTCGTCGGCCCGCTCCTGGGTCACCAGGTCGCTCATCTGGCCTCGCACCAGAAGGATCGGGACGTCGTTGCGCAGAATCGCCTCGACCGCGCCGTACAGCCGATCGACCTCGGTCACTTCGATCGGTGGAAGCGCCGACGTGCCGTCGATGAACTTCGGATCCCAATGCCAGTACCAGCGATCGCCGCGGCGGCGCAGGTTCACCCGGAGGCCGTCGAGATCAGCCGGGCGGCGCCGATGCGGGTTGTATTCCTGGATCATGTCGGCGACCTCGTCCAGTGAGTCGAATCCCGACTCCATGCGGTCGTACATGAAGTTGTGTATCCGCGCCGCTCCAGATGGATTCATCTCGGGCACGATGTCGACAAGCACCACCGCGCGCACGGTGTCCGGCGAAAGCTCGCCGGCGAGAAGCATCGCCGTGAACCCGCCCAGGGAGGCGCCGACCAACACCGGTCGCGGCGGAAGGGAGCGCAACACTTCCAAGACGTCGCCGGCGAAGCTGGTGACGCGATAATCGCCGTCTTCCGACCATTCCGACTCGCCGTGACCCCGCAAGTCGACGGTGACTGCCTGCCACCCACGCTCGGCCACCGCCGCGGCTGCGCGGCCCCACGAGCGCCGGGTCTGGCCACCGCCGTGCAGGAACACCACGGCGGGCGCACGGGGATCGCCGAGGCGGTCGGCCGCGATCCGCACGCCGCCAACGCCGCAAGTGTCGAACGATTCCGGTGACGTGCTCACGGTGTGGTCCTACCGCCGTCCCCGCGGTTACGCAATGGCGTCACCGAACGCGCACCGACATCAATAGCTTGAACCTGCGTTCGACGGGTAGTTCTTAGATATGAGCAAGAAAGATCCCACCACGACGGGGACAGACGCGGGCCCGCAGGGTGTCAACGACGACGTCGAATCCGATCCGGCCAAAGACACCGAGAGCGGTTCCGATTGGTCGGACGAAGGCGGTGCCACAGCTGCGGGTCCGAGCGCAGACAGCGACGACTAGCGAGCCGAGTCCGCCGAGCGGCCGGCACTTCCGGCGACCATCGAATGTCGTTGAGCGCCGGGGACTGATAGACGTTCTTGGCGACGGGGCACGTAGCAGCAATTTCAACGGGTGACCCGCAGCGCACGTGGTACAACGTCGACGTGGAACAGCGCCCGGACCATACATTTGATGATTCGATGTATGGTCGAGGGACGGCTAGCGGAGGATCGAGGAGATGGCCAAGCCGCCGTTGTCGATGAAGCCCACCGGGTGGTTCCAGGTGGCATGGTCGGCCGAGATCGGCGTGGGCGACGTGCGCACGATGAAGTATTTCGACCGCGAGATGATCGCCTGGCGGGCGGAATCGGGGATCGTGACCGTGATGGACGCCTATTGCGAGCACCTCGGCGCGCACTTGGGATACGGCGGGACCGTTCAGGGTGAGGTCATCCAGTGTCCGTTCCACGGCTGGCAGTGGAGCCAAGACGGTCGCAATGTCTGCATCCCGTACGCGAAGCGGCCCAACCGCGGTCGCCGCATCCGCACCTATCCGACGGTGGAGCGCAACGAGTCGGTCTACATCTGGCACGACATCGACGGCGCAGAACCCTACTTCGACGTCCCCGACATCTTCGCCGACTTCGACGACGACAAGACCGCCGCCGACTATTACCCGCAGATGACGTTGTACAAGCCGGGTCTGGAGTTGCATCCGCAGTACATCCTCGAAAACGGCGTCGACTCCGCTCATTTCAAATACGTGCACCAGACCCCGATCGTCCCCGTCTTCACCCGTCACGACTTCGTCGAGCCCGTTTCGTACGTGGACTTCACGATCACGTTCGAGGGAGACCACCAGCAGAGCATCGGGGACGTCAACAGTGGTGTGGAGGCCATCAACGGTGGCCTGGGAGTTGCGGTCACCAAGAGCTGGGGCATGGTCGACAACCGGACCATCAGCGCAATCACGCCGGTTGACGCGTCCACCTCGGACGTACGCTTCATGGTCTACATCGGCCGAACCCCTGCCAAAGACCCGGCCCGCGCCGAGGCCAAGGCGCGCGAGTTCGGGCAGGAGGTCATTCGGCAATTCCTGCAGGACGTCCACATCTGGTCCCACCAGCGCTACTCCGACCCGCCTGCGCTCTGCGCCGCGGAGTACGACGGGTTCACCGCAATCCGCAACTGGGCCAAGCAGTTCTATCCCGATGGCATCGGTGGCAGCGCCGCCGAGGCGTACGCAGCACAGAAAGGCTGACCAGCGATGAGCTCACCCGCCAGCCGGCCCATCCGCGTATTCCAAGTCGCCACCGGCAACGTCGGCTCGGAGATGATCAAGAGACTTCGCGAGCGCGACGATC